>WFQV01000137.1 GCA_015486905.1 Melioribacteraceae bacterium
AAGGAAACAATCGTTCACTCCTACCCTTTCAGCTGGCGTTTCGATGACGTACCCGTGATTTACTACGCGAGGGAATCGTGGTTTATCAGAACCACTTCCATTGCCGACAAAATGATTGCTTTGAACAAAACAATAAATTGGCAGCCTCCGGAAGTAGGAGCGGGACGATTTGGAAATTGGCTGGAGGAGAACAAAGACTGGGCTTTGTCCCGCGACCGCTTTTGGGCTACTCCCCTTCCAATCTGGGTCAGCCCCTCAGGTAAAATGTTTGCCGTCGGAAGCATTGACGAATTAAAGGAAGGCTTTGTAGAAAGAGACGGCACAAGGATTAAAGTTTCCGACTTGCCCGAAGAGGAAATAGATTTACACAAACCTTTCGTTGACGAAATAAAATTCGAACGCGAAGGCGAAATTTACGAACGCACTCCCGAACTGATTGACGTTTGGTTCGACTCCGGTTCAATGCCTTTTGCACAATGGCATTACCCGTTCGAAAACAAGGAAATTTTCGAAAAGAATTTTCCGGCAGATTTCATTTGCGAAGGCATAGATCAAACACGGGGCTGGTTCTACACACTGCACGCAATTGCAACAATGCTTTTCGACAACGTTGCCTACAAAAACTTAATTGTGAACGAATTGATTTTGGACAAGAACGGACTTAAAATGTCCAAATCTCGAGGCAATACCGTTGACCCGTTCTACTTATTCGACAAATACGGTGCGGATGCAACGCGCTGGTACTTGGTAACCTCCAGCCCGCCTTGGCGCCCGACATTATTTGACGAGGAAGGCATTGGCGAAGTGCAGCGTAAATTTTTCGGAACGCTTGTCAACACTTACTCCTTCTTTGCCCTTTACGCAAACGTGGATGAATTTGATTTTTCACAGGAGGAAATTCCTTACGAGGAACGCCCCGAAATAGACCGTTGGATTATTTCAAAATTAAATTCCACCGTCAAAGAATATTCCTCTTTAATGGACAATTACGACCCGACAAAAGCCGCACGGCTTTTTTCTTCTTTTACAATCGATCATTTGTCGAATTGGTACGTACGCCGCTCTCGTAGGCGTTTCTGGAAATCGGAAATGAACAAGAACAAAATTTCCGCCTACCAAACTCTTTACGAATGTTTGATTACGGTTGCAAAATTAACGGCTCCCTTCGCTCCTTTCCTTGCCGACGAAATTTATTTGAATTTGAATTCGGCGGTTAAAAAGGAATCCGCAGAGTCAGTCCACCTTGTTGATTTCCCCGAAGTAGGATTTGTTGACGAGGCGTTGGAAGCAAAGATGGACATTGCACAGAGAGTAGTTTACTTGACAAGAACAATTAGAGCAAAGTCGAATTTGAAAGTTCGACAGCCGCTTAAAAAAATAATGGTTGCGGTTGAGGATTCCAAAAAATCCGCCTTGGAAGAAACGAAGGATGTTATTCTCGAGGAGGTAAACATCAAAGAAATGGAAGTTCTCAAAGACGATTCCGGAATTGTAAACAAAACCGCAAAGGCCAATTTCAAAGCGCTGGGGCCCAAATACGGCAAACTGATGAAAAGTCTTGCCAAAAGAATTTCGCAAATGAGTAAAGAAGAAATCTCCGCTCTCGAAAACGGTGAAACCGTTACTGTTAAAGTGGAAGGGGAAGAAATCCCGCTCTCACAAAACGACGTCGAAATTTTAACTAGCGAAATTGAAGGCTGGCTCGTGGAAAGCGACGGTAAAATTACCGTTGCAATCGACACGGAGCTTACACCCGAACTTATTGCGGAAGGTTACGCAAGAGAATTCATTAACAGAATTCAAAATATGAGAAAGGATTCGGGTTTGGACGTAATGGACAGAATTAAAATTAAATTCAATTCCGACCGCCAGGCGGTTAAATATTTGGAGAATTTTTACGATTACATCGGTAGAGAAACCTTAGCCGAAGCAATTGACTTTTCGGAGTCGGTTGACGGCTTTACGCAAGAATGGAAAATTAACGATTTCACTTTTAAAATTGGAATTGAAAAAGTAAATTAGTATGTTTGATTAGGAGGATAAATGGCAAAGAAAACCGAAATTAAAAAGAAAGACACAAAAGAAACGGCTGTCGCAAAAAGAAAAAAGAAGACAAAAGTCAACTCTTCTAATAAATCAAAGGCTAATACCAAGCCCGCCACTAAAAGGCTTTCACGCGCGGCTCGGGAAATCGAAGTTATTTCGCCTACTACAAAGAAAGCAATAAAAATAAAAGGTTATTCCGAAGCCGACCTGGCGGAGTTCAAGGAAGTTATTCTTAAAAAGCGGGACGAAATTCTTGAAAACCTTGCCAATCTTCGCGAACAAATGATGGACCTTTCCACTGGACAATACGTAAATGAGAATTCACCCTATTCGCTGCACATGGCCGAACAGGGAACAGATGCTCAGGAAAGGGAAAAACTTTACCTCTGGGCGCAAAGGGAAAATAAATTCCTCGGCTATCTCGAAGATGCGCTGGCAAGAATTGAGAACGGGACGTACGGAATTTGCATCGAATGTATTGACGAACCGAAGCACCTCTGCCCCACTTGCCCGTTAATTCCAAAAGACAGATTGCTTGCTGTTCCGCACACACAACACTGTTTACAAGTTAAACAGTTATTGCAAAAGAAAAAATAGGTTTTTAGTTGGGCGTTTTATATTTATCTCTTTTCTTAATAGTCTTAGACCAATTAACTAAGTTTTGGATTAAAGGTATTTCCATTCCCTTACTCGGAATACATCTAAGCGGAATTCCTTACGGCGGTAGTATCAACGTTTTAGGTTCTTTCCTTCAAATTACTTTTGTTGAAAATCCCGGAATGGCTTTCGGGATTACCGTAGGAGTTACTTCAAAACTTTTCCTCTCTTTATTTTCACTCTTCGCCAGCATTGCTTTAATTTACTACCTTTACAGGATGCGTAATAAGCCGTTATTTTACAGAATTTCCCTCTCCCTAATCATTGCCGGAGCAGTGGGAAATTTAATCGACAGAACCTTTTACGGAATAATTTACGGCTATGCTCCCATTTTTTACGGTAAGGTAGTCGATTTCATCAGCTGCGATTTCCCGAATTTTTCACTCTTCGGGCATTACTACGACCGTTTCCCTATTTTTAACATTGCGGACTCTTCAGTTACAATAGGAGTGATTTTACTATTAATATTTCATTCATTTAGCTCAAAAAAGAAAAAAAACGAAGAAAATGAGGAATCCGGTGCGAATTCCGAATTAAAGGAAACAGAGGGAAAAGCAATAGGTGCAGCGCATTTAAAGCCGGAAATGGGAGCGGAAGCCGATGGCGAATTTAATAAACAGCAAACAAATTAAAATT
>WFQV01000138.1 GCA_015486905.1 Melioribacteraceae bacterium
ATCAGCATTCAGAAAATAATTTTTACTCTCCAAACATTTCAACCGCAATGAATGACGCCTCGCCGCAGGAAGGGCCTGTCCCGCCAACGGCGGGGCAAATGACAAATAACTTAGTAACGAGTAATGCGTAAATCCTCAACGAGAGCTGTTCTCTTTCAGACTTCTTACGTCTAGCTTCTTGCGTCTTGCGATTAACAAGTGATAGGACGCAGATTTAATAGAACACGGATAACACGGATTAAACGGATGCTCACGGATTATTTCATTCATAATTCAACATTCATAATTTTCTGTCCTCCGTTATCGGCTATCCAATCATCCAATCATCCAATTATCCTTCTTCCGGCCTTTCAGCCATAATTTTCCGTTCTCCGTTCACTATTTAAGTTCTCTTTGTCAATTTCTTCTTTAACCTTCACATTTTATTTTAATTATTCTTAACTTTGCAAGTTATTAATTACGAATTACACATTGGAAAAG
Organism: Melioribacteraceae bacterium; assembly: GCA_015486905.1. Lineage (GTDB taxonomy): Bacteria > Bacteroidota > Ignavibacteria > Ignavibacteriales > Melioribacteraceae > WFQV01. The sequence continues at coordinate 481 of WFQV01000138.1, forward strand.
ATAATTTATTTTGTTTCGGATTTACATTTGGGACTCGGCGAAAAAGAAGAGGAAGAACGAAAAGAGAAAATTTTCGTTAAATTTTTAAATTCGCTTACCCCCAATAATTCTCGCCTTTTTATTGTAGGTGATTTGTTCGACTACTGGTTCGAATACCGCCGTGTAATGCAGAAAGGATATTACAGAACCTTCACCGCTTTGAAAGACTTTACAGACGGTGGCGGAACGGCTTACTACATTATCGGTAATCACGATTTTCTTCATAGGGACTTTTTCGAAACGGAGTTGAACATCAGATTAATTAGAAATAATATCGAATCGACTTTCGAAGGTAAAAAGTTTTTTATTGCTCATGGCGACGGAATGCTTAAGAATGACACCGGTTATAAAATTCTGAAAAAAATATTGAACAACAAATTTTTACAATCAATTTATTCCTTAATACATCCGGATTTGGGAATTGCCATTGCAAGCGCCTCAAGCAAGGCAAGCCGGCAATACACCGCCAAGAAAGATTACGGCGCAAGTGACGGACTTTTGGAAGCGGCACAGAAAAAAATCGACGAAGGTTTCGATTACGTAATCTTCGGGCATTCCCACGTTAGACAATTTGTAAAGCACAATAATGGATTTTACATTAATCTCGGCTCCTGGCTCGATGCACCCTGTTACGGCATATTTGTAAACGGAAATTTTGAAATTATCGACTTGAAATTGTAATGTCAAAAAGAAATAAGAAAGAACACGGAAAAGCGATTTTTTTATCGCTCCTCAGCTTTTTTATTATTGCCCTTTCTATAGGAGGCTATTTATTTTTCGATTACGTCCTTTCGGGACTACCGTCGTTTGAACAACTTGAAAACCCAAAGCCGCAATTGGCTAGTAAAGTCTTTAGTTACGACGGCGAGCTAATCGGCAGTTTCTACCGCCAGAACAGAACTTACACACCAATCGACAGCATTCCGAAAAACTTAATTAATGCTTTGGTTGCTACTGAAGACAGAAAATTCTACCAGCACTGGGGTGTGGACTTGGTGCGTTTTGTGAAAGCAATGGTAAAGAACGTTTTCCTTTTTCACCGCGAGGGCGCAAGCACAATAACACAGCAGTTAGCAAAGAATCTTTTTGAACTCAAATATCAAAAGGAGACGCTCTTCGATACCATTGTTCGAAAACTGCGTGAATGGATTACGGCAGTAGAGTTGGAAAAATCTTATACAAAAGACGAAATTTTGGAAATGTATTTGAACATTTCTTATTTCGGACGTGGCGCTCACGGTGTAGGAGTAGCGGCACAAACATATTTCGGTAAAAGCATTTCGAAACTTACAATACCCGAATCCGCCGTTTTGGTTGCACTGCTTAAATCCCCCTACCGCTACGACCCTTTCAGAAATTACAACACTTCGTTACAGAGAAGAAATCTGGTAATGTACAATATGTACCAGGTTGGAATGATTCCCAAAGATGAATACGAAAAATTAAAAGCCGAACCCATAAACGTTACTCAAAATAAAATTGAAGAGGGTTCGACGTCAAAAATTGCTCCACACTTTGTCGAATACATTAGACAACAACTTTCCAAAATGTCTTCCAAGTACGGCTTTGATATTTACGAAGACGGACTGACCATTACTACAACACTCGATACAAGAATGCAGAAGATTGCCAACAAAGCAGTAAAAGAACATCTCGATAAATTTCAGAAACTCTTTGACAGCAAATGGAAATGGAGTGAGCACAGGGACATTCTGGATGACTTGCTGAATAAAGCAATAGCACAACGCAACGAATATAAAAAAGCAAAAACACCGCAAGAAAAAGAAGAGGTCTCAAATCGCTTGAAAAACAATATTGCATTTGTTGATTCTGTTGAAAAAGATGCTCAAACAATCGATGTGGGTTTTGTGGTGTTGGACGTTAAAACCGGCGAGATCCGCGCAATGGTAGGCGGTCGGGATAAATTCAAATACGGACTTAATCACGTAACTCAAATTAGGAGGCAGCCGGGTTCGGCATTCAAAACAATTGTTTACACCGTAGCAATGGACAACGGTCTTTACCCTGCATATCCATTGTTAGATCAACCTTTCGATTACAACGGTTGGGCACCGAAAAATTTTGAGGAGGAAACCGGCGGATTCACAACTTTACGGCAAGCTTTGGCACATTCAATTAACCTCGTAAGCGCACGCTTAATTATCGAGGGTTACGTACCGCTTTGGAAGGTTCGTATTTACGCTGAAAAAATGGGGATTAAAAGCAGATTGCACCTCGTTCCCTCAATAGTATTAGGCACTTCGGAAGTCACACCGCTCGAATTAACTTCCGCCTACGCCACATTGGCAAACAAAGGAATTTACAATGAACCTTTTTCAATATTAAAAATTGAAGATAAAGACGGAATCGTAATAGATAATTTCGTCCCTAAATCCCATGAGGCTATTTCGGAAGCAACCGCTTACATAATGACCAATATGTTGGAAAGCGTAATTAACGAAGGCACCGG
>WFQV01000139.1 GCA_015486905.1 Melioribacteraceae bacterium
GGTCACTTAAGACTCGTCACTTAAGACTTTCTACTCGTCATTCGTTCGTTCTTCGTTTAGAAGTTTAGTTCGCCTTCGGCGGTTTAGGGGTTTAGAATCACTTTGAGAGAAAAGAAAATTTTTTAGCCTGCCTGCAGTCAGGTTCTTAATTTTTAATTAAGTAATCCGTGTTCCATTGTCCAATCAGCGTAAATCATAAATCAATCATGAAAAATCAGCGTCCTATTCCCTCCGCGAAAATCCCGCAACAATCCGTGTCATCCGTGTTCTATCCAATATGCGTCTTATCACTCGTTAATCGCTAGACGCAAGAGGCAAGACGTAAGAAGATTGAATCTTTTCGAGTACTCGTCAATAGTAATTCATTCGGTCTTCGTTTAGAGGTTTAGTGTTTAGAAGTTTAGAAGCACTTAGAGAGGACAGAAAATTTTACTAAATTTGAAGTTCCGAAAATAATTTTTAGTTCGCTTATTTAAATTGTCAATTTAATTTTAAGAGGCAAAAAAATGATTCCGCTATTTTCAACCGACCAGGTAAGAGAAGCAGATAAATACGCAATGAACGAATTGGGACTTCAGGGAGTTGTATTAATGGAAAACGCTTCCCGCAGTGTTTTTAATGAAATACTGAATCAATTCCCCGAATTAACCCCCGGAATGCCCGTAGGCGTTATTGCAGGCAAAGGGAACAATGGCGGCGACGCTTTCGCTCTCTCAAGGCACTTAATAAATTACGGTTTCAATGTTACTGTTATTTTGTTAGCTAAGGAAAGTGAACTTAAAGGGCACGCCGAAATAAATTACAAAGTGTTGAAGAACTTAATCGGCAAAGTAAAAGGTTCAAAATTAATTAAATTTAAATCCGTCAGGGATATTAACGCCTTTGCAAACTGTGTTCTAATTGCAGACGGCATTCTTGGCACCGGTGCAACAGGAGGTCTCCGCGAACCGTACAAATCAATAGTTAAAAAACTAAATTCCTTCGACGCTATTAAAGTTGCAATAGATTCCCCTACCGGTTTGGATTTGCACAATGCCAAAGCCGATGAGGACACTTTCGCGGCAGACTTAACAGTTACGTTTGCACAATTAAAAACCGGACTTTTCTACGAAGGCGGTTACAAATTCGCCGGTAAAGTGGTAAAAGGCACTATCGGTATTGGCGATGAATTCTTTGACACTTTGGAAGTGAAAGAATATTTAATTGAACCGGAGGATGCTTTCCTATCGCTACCCGAAAGAGATGCCGACGATCACAAATATTCAGCAGGGAAAGTGCTGGTAATAGCCGGCTCGGGTGATGTGCCCGGTGCGGCAATTTACTCTACAAATGCAGCAATTTATTCCGGTGCCGGCGCAGTTTATTTGGCTATACCGCAACAGTCAAGCACAATCGCGAGGACAAATGTCAATTCAGCAATTGTCCGGGCTTACGAAGGTTTGGAAGGGAAATTCCTTTCACCAACAACAATTGACGAATTGGACGAAAAGATTATATGGGCGGACGTAATAGCAGTCGGACCCGGACTTGGCAGAGCGGAAGAAACTTCCGAAGCGGTAATTAAATTGCTGAAAAAGTTCCCTGCTAAAAATATTGTATTAGACGCCGATGCAATATTCGCACTCGGGAAATACGGCTACAAAAAAGTAAACCTAAGAAATAAAGTTCTGACGCCCCATCAAGGTGAATTCGCACAACTACTGGGTATTACGACAGAGGAATTAAAAGCAAATCTTTTGCAATACGCTCGTAAATTTGTTACGGAAACCAAGTCGTTTTTAGTTCTTAAAGGTGCGCCCACTATTATTTTTAATCCGAACGGCGAGGCTTTCATTAATACCGTCGGTAACCCCGGCATGGCTAAATTCGGAACGGGAGATGTTTTGACCGGAATGATTTCTTCCTTTATTGCACAAAACAAATCAATTGAAAATTCTTTGTTTTCTGCAGTTTACCTACACAGCCTGGATGCGGATTTATTGGTCGAAAAACTCTCCGAGCTCGGAATTACAGCCGAGGATTTAATACTCAATATTCCTTCAACAATACAGTTTTTAAATGAGACGTTTTTACGAACTTCTGAAGAAGAATAAGAAAAGATACGTTTATTTACCTTTGGGTACTTACTGGGCTGTTTTATTAACTTTAACGAGTCTTCCTTCGGCTAAGTTCATTCAAAGATTGAAATTGAGTGATAAGTTGGAGCATCTGTTAGCATATTTCGGACTGGGGATTTTGTTATCTTTGACAATTCATTTCCAAGAAAAGTATCCCAAACTTGTCGAAAAATTTTACGCTTGGAGCGTCTTCTTCATCTCAATTTATGGAATGTTGGATGAAGTTCATCAATTGTTTATTCCGAACCGCAGCGCCGAGGTTTTGGATTGGCTTGCCGATTTCACCGGCGCTCTGCTTTCGGCATTCGTTGTAAAATGGTTCGTGAAAAAAAGTACGGCTAAAACAAAAGGAACTTTTTAAAGGAATTTTTGTACAAAAATTTGAGTTTAAATGTGCGAAAGGAAAAAATAATTTAAAATCAATTTGCAAATTCAAAAATCATTTAATAATTTTTCGAGCAAAATATATTCCAAGTAGGAGGTTATCTTGGCATTAAAAAAGAACCCTAAAGTTGACTTGAAACTCAAGTATCAACGAGTTTTTGAAATAAGCTTAGCGCTTGCCCTGTTTATACTGGTCATTGCATTCAAATATTTACCCCAGTATAAGAAGGAAAAAGTGAAAATTCAAGCTCCCCAAGAGCTTGTACAGGTAGAGGATGTTACACACACCAAGCAGGAAACACCCCCTCCACCGCCACCCAAACCCCCCATTCCGATTGAGGCGCCATCGGACGAAGTCCTTCAGGACATTGAACTACAGGAAACGGAGCTTGACGTGAATGCAAAAGTTTCCGCACCGCCACCACCGGTTAAAAAGAAGAAAGAAGAAGACACGGCTCCTACCTTTTTCGTAGCCGTTGAACAAATGCCTGAACCCATCGGCGGGATACAAGGAATTCAAGCAAGAATTCATTATCCCGAAATTGCTAAACGTGCCGGAGTTCAAGGAAGAGTTTTCGTAAAAGCATTTGTAAACGAAAAAGGTATTGTAGAAAGAGTTGAACTAATTAAAGGAATCGGCGCCGGCTGCGACGAGGAAGCATTGAAAGCCGTTAAGGCAACTCGCTTCAAACCCGGAATGCAGAGAGGTAAACCGGTTAAAGTTCAAGTTTCTATCCCTATTTTGTTTAAACTTCAATAAGAAATTAAAAGCGTCCTGCGGGACGCTTTTTTTTTGACCTTCAAGAAAATTCCGACTAAAATTCTTCCTTTTATTTTCTTTAATTAGAAATAAAATTTTATTTTCACTTTGTTAATAATTTATTAAATTATCCCGATGTCGGAAGTGATTGAATTAGAACAAGTAACATTCGGTTACAAAGATAACGGTTTCTCTCTTAGAGAAATCAACTTGAAAATAAAGGAAGGGAAGTTTCTCTCTATTTTAGGCCCGAACGGCTCGGGAAAATCTACACTTTTAAAGATTATCTCCGGACAGTTACAGCCATCGAAAGGTTTCGTGAAATTTAAGGGTAAGGAGATAAGTGAGATACCGCCGAAAGAGCGGGCAAAAAGGCTGGCTCTCGTTTCACAAAATACAACCATAGTTTATCCGTTCACGGTTTACGAAATTGTTGCAATGGGGAGAACACCTTATTTGAACTTCTTAGGCTACGAAAAAAAGAAAGATTCCGAAGTGGTTCACTACGCATTACAACAAATGGGAATCGAACACCTCGCCGGGAAATCGATTACACGCATCTCCGGCGGAGAGGCACAAAGAGCATTTATTGCAAGGGCTCTCGCACAGGAACCGGAAGTAATTCTCCTCGACGAAGCAAATGCACACTTGGACGTAAAGCATCAAATTTCAATTTACAAAACTCTAAAAGAATTAAACGAGCAAAAAGGAATTACCGTGGTTTTTGTGTCCCACGATTTCAATCTACCCGCTCGGTTTGCCGAACGGATTCTGCTTTTGAAAGAAGGGAGAATATTTAAAGACGGTACAATAAAAAACATTTTAACGCAAGGGAACATCAAAACAGTTTTCGATGTAAACTCCGAAATTTTGCAAAGGGAAAATTCAATAGACGTTTTACTGAGGGTTTGAAATGCAAAGAGTAAAGAAATTAACAATTTTAATTTTTTCTCTGATTTTTACGTTCACACTCATATTTTTCAAATATCATTTTAACGGGTTGGACTTCAATGAATTCTCTATTTTCAAATTAGGGAATTTAATAGACCTCTTTCCGCTGGCGCTAATTTTTACCGGCTTGGTTATTAAAAGGAACTATAAATTTGACAGTAAGGAAACGGATTTGCTCCTTCTCGGTATCGTATTGGGAATCTTGTTTTTAGCGTTGTCGATACTCATTAAAAAATCGACAACTTTCGAAAAATTTTACATTCTCACTTACTCTTATAATAGAATTTTGGAACTGTTATTTCTGCTTTTTGCCTACAGCGCAAATCTAATTGTAGGATTTTATCTAACGTTAAAAAATGCCGATATTATTAAATCTTTCAAGTACACCCTTTACTTCGGACTGATATTACTGCTCCTTGCGCTTTCAATGAATTTGGATTTACAGTTTAAAATCAAATCCGCTCACCCGAAAAGCAAGTACGATGTTGGGGTAATCTTAGGCGCTGCCGTCTGGCATAAGAACCGCCCCAGCCCTATTTTAAGAGCAAGAGTTAATAAAGGAATTGAACTTTACAAAAACGGAAACATTCATTTGATTCAAGTAACAGGCAGTAATGCACCAGGGGAAGCATCCGAAGCGTTAGTAGCTAAAAAATTGCTTCTTGCCGCAGGAATACCCTCAAGATCAATTCTTTTTGAGAACAAAACCCGCAGCACTTCCGAGCAAATTCGTTTCATCAAAAAACATTTCGGCAAAGGGAAGAAAATTGCCGTTATTTCGGACGGTTTTCACCTTAGCCGCATTCTTCAAATTTGCAGTTTTTTTAACATCAAAGTAAATGGAATTTCATCCGAATATAAGTTAAATTGGCGGAAGTCAATTTATTATGCTTTGCGGGAAGGCGTAGGTTTAATATTATTCTGGGCTTTTGCCGTTTAATTATTTAAAACAATCAAGGATTATTAAAATGTTTGCCGAAATTGAAAAAAACAACCACGAACAAGTAACTTACTGCTCGGATAAAGAAGCCGGATTAAAAGCTATTATTGCCATTCACGATACTACTTTAGGACCTGCAATTGGCGGTACACGGATGTGGGACTACACCACGGAAGAAGAAGCATTGAAGGATGCACTAAGACTCTCAAAACAGATGACTTACAAATCGGCTGTAACAGGTTTGAACTTGGGCGGCGGGAAAGCAATAATAATGGGTAACCCCAAAAAAGATAAGAGCGAACTATTGTTCAGAACCTTCGGTAAATTTGTTAACGGTCTTGGCGGGCGTTACATTACAGCCGAAGATGTAGGCACCGACGTAAAAGATATGGAATACGTACGAATGGAAACGAAATACGTAACAGGCATTTCAAAAGCATTAGGCGGCTCGGGTAATCCTTCTACCGTTACCGCTTTCGGCGTCTTCGTAGGAATGAAAGCAAGCGCCCACAAAAAATGGGGCAGCGATTCACTCAAGGGGAAAAAGATTGCAATCCAAGGCGTTGGTTCCGTGGGACGCTACCTCTCCGAATACCTTTACTCCGAAGGAGCAGAGCTTTACATTACGGATATTGACGAAGAAAGAATTCATTCCGCATTACACACGGTCAAAGCGCGTGTAATTTCACCCGAGGAAATTTACGATGTCGATTGCGATATCTTCTCGCCCAACGCTCTCGGCTCCGTAATTAACGACGAAACAATTCAACGGTTTAAATGTGAAATTATTGCCGGCGGAGCAAACAGTCAATTGGAGAATGACGAAAAACACGGCAAACTTCTAATGGGAAAAGGAATACTCTTTGCGCCGGATTACGTAATAAATGCAGGCGGTTTGATTAACGTTGCTAACGAATTGGAAGGTTACCGTCAGGATAGGGCAATGAAACAAGCGGAAGCAATTTACGACATTCTTCAAAACATTTATTCAATTTCAGATGAACAAAATATTTCTACTATTGCCGCGGCAAATCACATCGCAGAGGAAAGACTCAATAAAATCGGGAAGATGAAAAACATTTATTCGATTAATAATAAATAATTGTTGTAAATTTGCTTTTTGAAAGTATTGAAGAATTTAAATGTCCAAGAAAAAATTTAACAGACGTATTGTTCGTGAAAGATGTTTGCAAGCTCTTTACGCTTTTGAAATGAACCCCGAAGGATTGGACGAATTGGTTGAGGGAATGTTAACGGACATTCAAAATCCGACAGATAAAAAGTTCGGCGAGGATTTGATTTACAAGGTTACTGCCGACCGCACCAAATTAGACAATTTAATTAAAGTGAAAGTAGCAAATTGGGAGATGGACAGAATAGCGCTCATTGACCGCCTCCTTTTGAGAATGGCAATTGCAGAATTTCTTTATTTCCCAGACATTCCGCCGAAAGTTTCCATTAACGAAGCAATTGAAATAGCCAAAGAATACAGTACCGCTAAATCCGGTAAATTTGTAAACGGTATTCTGGACTCAATTTTTTCGGAATTAAAAAAATCCGGTAAACTTAAAAAAACTGGAAGGGGCCTTATTGAAGAATCCTTACCGAAAAAATCCCCTGAAAAATAAATCCAAAATTTTCATTTGGACGCTTTTTGATTTTGCCAATACTTCCTATTCGATTATTGTTGTTACTTTCGTATTTGCTGTTTATTTTAAAGAAGTAATTGCAGGCTCAAAACCCGTGGGGGATTTGTATTGGAGCATTGGCATCAGTACATCAATGATTATTACTGCTTTCATCTCCCCTATCTTAGGCGCCATTGCCGATTACTCCGCAGGCAAAAAAAGATTCCTTCTTTTCTTTACATTGCTTTGCATCCTTTCAACATCTTTGCTTTATTTCACCGGCAGCGGAATGATTTTAATTGCGCTGACTTTGTTTATTCTCGCAAACATCGGTTTCGAGGCAGGTCTTGTTTTTTACGATGCTTTCCTTCCGGAAATTACAGTTCCTAAAAATTACGGACGCGTAAGCGGCTACGGCTTTGCAATGGGGTACTTGGGCTCACTTGCTTCACTCGCTTTGGCTTTCCCTTTCATTCAAAGAAATTTAGTCAAAGAGACCTTCCCCGTTTCCGCATTGTTCTTTCTTATCTTTGCCGCGCCTATTTTTATTTACTTAAAAGATAACCGGCAAAAACGAACCGAGAAGAAATCTTACGTCAAAATAGGATTCGACCGGGTATCTTTCACTCTCAAGCATTTAAAACACCATAGGAATTTAGCTCTCTTTCTGCTCTCCTTTTTCTTTTACATCGAAGGAGTAAACACCGTAATTTTCTTTGCCGGCAATTACGCAAAAAGCACACTTCATTTTTCAATGCAATCTTTAATTGTTTTTTTTCTAATTGTACAGTCCACAGCAATTTTCGGCTCCGTTATTTTCGGAATTATCTCCGATTCCGTAGGACAAAAAAAAACGATAGTAATTTCATTACTAATATGGATTGCCACGATGATTTTTGCCTTTTTTACAAGTGGTGCAAACGACTATTTAAACCTCAGCTTTGCAAAGATATTCGGATTCAAAGCCACAGATATGCAAAGATATTCTTTTTATTTGGTGGGACTTTTAGCCGGCGGAGTAATGGGCGCTACACAATCTACCTCAAGGAGTTTAATGTCCAAGTTAACCCCACAAGATAGGAAAACGGAATTTTTCGGCTTCTATTCGCTGTTTGGAAAAAGCTCGGCGGTGCTGGGACCTATTGTCTTCGGTTTGGTTAGTTATTTAACCGGTGAACAGAAATATTCAATATTGGCAATTACCATCTTCTTCATTATAGGAATAAGCATTTTACAATTTGTGAAGGAGCCCCCGCCGGAAAAAGCCGGAAGTGAGGAAGCCTTGGAATAATACGGTTTAATCACACTGCTTTGGGAAATGTTACGAAAAATGTTGTACCTTTCCCCTCTTTGCTTTCAACCCTAATTGTGCCATTTGCTTCCTCGATTAAAGACTTTGTTAATTTTATTCCCAGTCCCACACCTTTTTCGTTACGTGTGCCGTATGCAGGTTCTACTGTTTCTTTATCGTCGAAAAGAGTCTGAATTTTATCCTTCGGAATTCCCACTCCGGTGTCTCTGACTGAAAAAGTAACGGTGGAATTACTCTCTTCGGCATCGAGGATAATTTCGCCGCCTTCCCCGGTAAATTTGATTGCATTCGAAATTAAATTTCTAAAAGCAGTGTCGAGTATCATTTTGTCGCTTAAAATTTTTACTTCTTTACTTATTTTATTTGTTAGTTTTATTCTTTTATCCTTAAGATTGATTGAGAAAATATCCGCTGCTTTTTGTGCCTCTTGCCTTAAGCGAATCTCCTCAATGTGAACATTAAACTTATCCCCTTCAATTTTTGCCCAGCTTAATAAATTCTCAAGCAAATTAAACGCTTTTTTGCTCATTCCGTAAATTGTTTTAATTAGCTCCTCTTTATCGCTTTCATTCAAATCGTCTTCCAGCAATAACGAAGCAACGCTAACCGCATTGCCCATTGGACTGCGTAAATCGTGAGCAATAACCGAAAAGAGTTTTGTCTTTTCATCGTTTAACTTTTCCAAATCTTGCTTTTGTTTCAATATCTTCAAATTAGCTTCTGCATTTGCTTTAAGGGAACTCTCCATAAAGCCGATGAAAATTAACATCGCTATCGTTGCGCCAATGATCATTATAGCAATGAACGTTGCACTATTTACCAGCATTGGATCCTTTGAAAGAAACATTAAAAGCGGATAAGATAAGAAATAGAGAGTACCCAAAAGTAACATATGCCGTTTGTTTACAATAAAACCGGTTGCAAAAATAATCGGGGGAATAGTAATCAAATCCTGAAAAATTGCCGCTGAATTAAAAACACCAAGATGTAGGGAATAAAAATAGGCAATAACCAATCCAAGTGCGGATGTGTAAACAATTATCAAATAGGATGTTTGAATTGAAATGACTTTTCTCAACTTGAGCAGTAAAGAAACAATTACTACCGTCAAAACAAATGTGTCTGTAAATAAAACATGTTTCGTAAGTGAATTGAAACGGAAAATAATATCGAGTGCATATCCACCCAAAAAGAATGCACACACTAAATAGTACAACGTACGAACTTCTTTTTGTAAGAAGTCCTTCATATTATGTTTGTTATTTTCCATCCCTTGAAAGTAATAAGTAATACGAAATTTAGCCCAATAAACACTTTCATTATTTTTAGGTGGCAAATTATTTATTCCAAAAGAAATTTGCAAATTTTTACCGAATAAAATATCAGAGGCTTTTAAAACGGTACAAGTTTAAATTAGGTGGGAAAAAATAGTTAAACGTGAGACGCAAGAGGTAAGACGCAAGGAATTAGGCTTATTATTGTTAAATCGAGAACCTTGCATAAATAGTATCCTCAACCAAATCTTCGTTTTTTTTGTCAAAATATTTTAAACTTTCCGTAATAATTGAAATTGGAAAATTGGCTGCCTGCTTTGCCGAGTTAAGGATGATTGGATAATTGGATGAATGGATTGTCCGCATTCCCAAGTATACTATGGAATCGCAATGACGTCTCAATATCCAACCATCCAATCATCCAACCATCCATGCATGGAAGGAGGGAAAGGATGAATAGGTTTGA
>WFQV01000140.1 GCA_015486905.1 Melioribacteraceae bacterium
CGTCCAATTCGCCCTTTCGTAATTTTTCACGCATCCACTCGCGGGTTTTTTCGTTACGGAAATTATCTTCGCCTTCCTCTTCAAATCCCACATTGCCCGAAGGTATCGGAGGAATCAAAGTGTCGAGAATTTTCTCTTCCGCCATCTTTTCGGCTTTTTCGTGTACCCTTTCCGTCTGTTCTGCTTTTACCATATTTACCGCAAGGTCGGTCAAGTCACGAATCATCGATTCAACGTCCCTGCCAACGTAGCCGACTTCGGTAAACTTGGAAGCTTCGACTTTAACGAACGGAGCGTTCGCAAGGCGCGCAAGTCGTCTTGCAATTTCGGTCTTTCCAACGCCGGTCGGTCCGATTAAAATAATATTGTTCGGCATTATTTCTTCGCGAATATTCTCGGCTACCTGCTGTCTTCTCCATCTATTTCTAAGGGCAATTGCAACGGCTCTTTTGGCATCGTCCTGCCCGATAATGTACTTGTTCAATTCCGTAACAATCTGTGAGGGTGTTAAAGTTTTCATCACGTCATTAGCCATCTTTAGTCTTCTCCTAATTTTTCGACTTTAATATTATCATTAGTGTAAATGCAAATTTCCGAAGCGGCTTTCAGAGATTCCTTTACAATTTCTTCGGCGGAAAGTTTGCTGTATTTGATTAACATTCTTGCGGCGGCAAGTGCGTACATTCCGCCCGAACCTATTGCCACAATATTGTCATCCGGTTCAATAACGTCGCCGGTGCCGGAGACCACAAAAGTTTTGTCTTCCGAAACAACGGCAAGCATCGCTTCCAAACGTCTGAGATATTTATCGGTCCGCCAATCCGAAGCCAGTTCAACTACCGAACGGCTAACGTTACCCCGGTACTGTTCCAATTTTTCCTCAAAGCGGTTTAGCAGTGTGAATGCATCTGCCGCACTGCCGGCAAAACCGCAGAGGACTTTGTCGTTGTAAAGTTTTCTAATTTTCTTCGAGCTGTGCTTCATTACCGTGTTGCCGAGCGTAACTTGTCCATCTCCTCCTATTGCCGCTTCACCATTATGAATTAACCCGATAATAGTTGTGGATTTTATTTCCCTTTTCACTTTAATTTCCTTTTTTAAGTTCTTAATAATTTAAATTTTAAATATACCTTAATTTCCCGAATGTCCCTAAGGCACAATGTTTTGCTTGCTTTCCCAATAATATCTCCAATTGTAAAAATTTGGTGTTAGCGGAAATGCAAGCATTCTTCCGCCAAAGCCGAAATATTGGTAAACAAGCATTTGGTAATTAGTTAGTTTCAAGCTCTTCAGCAATTTCTCGTTAACTTTCACACCGTAACGGTTGGCAAATTTGACCGTCATTTTAATAAGTTCTTTACTTATCTTATCGGCTTTCATTTTACGGATTATTTCACCTTTAACGCTTTTAAAATTTCCCGAGAGCGGCGTTTTGTTTTTCCTTACCGCAAGTAATTGGAAAATCGAATAACCGTTTTTAGTTTTAATGGGTCCTGCAATTTCACCGACTTTCATCTTAGCGGCTTTCCTTCCTATTTCACCGTAAAGTGAAGTGGGGAAGAAACCGAATTCTCCTCGGTTCTTTTTAGTCCAAACTCGCTTGGTGTATTTCATTGCCAAGTCGTGAAGGTCGGCACCTTTTTGCAATGCATTAAGAACTTTTTCAACAACACTTAGGCTGTCGGTTAGAACCTCTACAATATTTACTTCTTTTGTGTTAAGCGCCTTACCGATATTTTTCTTGTAATACTCCTCCGCTTCTTTGTCGGTTACTTTGACACTATTCAAATATTTGTTTCTTAACATTGTTGCCAAATAATTATCCCGCCACATATCGATTGCTTCTCTAACTTCAGGCAAATTCTCTAATCCTCGCCTTTCCCCCTGTCTCATTAAAAGTTCAAATGTAATAAAACGTTTTACTCTCGCATTAAGCCGTTCTCTAATTACGTTGGGATTTAAAGTGTTAGTGTAAAAGCCTTCGAAAATAAAACTCCGGATAAAGTCATCTGCCGTAAGGGGATTTTTCTTTAAATGTACAAACTCCATATTTAACGTATCGCCAAGGAGCTTGACAAATTTGTAGTAATCCTCAGCTTGCAAGAAAATTTTTTCACCTTCTTTAATGTTGTTCTTCTTCTGTTCGCCCATTAATATTTTAATCAAGGCGTTAGAAATGCTCCAAAAGATGTGTCCGTCCGTTGTAACCTTTGTATTTTTAAAAAATTTGTGGAAAAATTCACGTTCGAGTTTTGCTGCAGTTCTTTGTCTTAATATTCTATCAGCTTTTTGAAAATCGGATTTCCTTGCATTGACATTGGCATATTTTTTTTCTTGCCTGGAATAAAGTTTGAAAATAAACCAACCGTTGTTAAGTTTTATCGGTTTGGTAAAGTCACCTACTTTTAAATTAAAAAGACGATTCTCCAAATCTTCGGTAGCGCTTCCGTAAGTAAATTTTTGAAAATTTTTTTCTAATTTTGCTTCTTCCCTACCTGCTAATATTTTGTCAAAATTTTTCCCCCGTTTTAGCTCCGTGTAAATATGTTTTATTTCGCTTTTTTTAGGACTGTAAATAAATTTCAAGTTCAATTCTTCCATTATTCGCTTTAGTGCTTTTTGTCTTTGAGCTTGTGTAATTTTGATTTTACTTTTAATCTCTCTCTTGTAAAGCGCATCTCTAACGTACATCCTCTCAATCGATTTAAAAGTCTCACGCATAATTTTAGTTGTGTCGTAACCGGCATCCTCGGCGGCAAGAGCCCAAAGTTTCTCGGCAATAATCGAGTAGAGGACATCTTCTTTTTGCAATTCCAGCGAATTTTCAGATTTCTTTTTAACGTGTGGCGTTAATTCAAAACGTTTTTCAAATTCGTCAACGGTTAATTTTTTAGAACCTATTTTAGCCAATACCGCCGTCGGTTTTACTTGCGCAAACAATTGCACAGAGATAAAAAACAGCAAAATAAATTTGGTTACTTTCAATTTTTCTCCTTCAAATTTTAACCTGGGAAAATCCTCGGCATTTCAACTAATTTAATTGTTTTCCAATCTTGCCGGGAATATTTTAAATTTTCTCTCCGCAGTAAACTCCCGAAACAAAAATAATGTTTCTCGGATTTGTTAAAAAAGAATTGATTTACGAACGTTTACAACTCCCTCCTAAGTCTGGCAACGGGTATTTTCATCTGTTCACGGTACTTTGCCACCGTACGGCGAGCAATGTGAATTCCTTGTTCTTTCAGCATTTCCGCAATATTGTCATCACTGTAAGGCTTATTTTTCGATTCTTTTTTGATAATTTCTTTAATCAATTCCTTAATATGTTTATTTGAAATCTCATCGCCTTCGGAAGTAGCAAGTCCCTCGCTGAAAAAATATTTCAATTCGTGAATTCCGACCGGGCTTTGAACATATTTACCGTTCACCACACGGCTGATAGTTGAAATGTCCATCCCTACTACTTCGGCAATGTCTTTGTAAATCATCGGCTTCAATGCTTTCGGCCCTTGTTCGAAAAACTCGTATTGCTTTTCAAAAATCGCCCGCATTATTTTAAGCAACGTTTCCCGCCTCTGCTGAATTGAAACGATGAACCACTTGGCGGATTCAAACTTCTCCCGTAGAAATTTTCTCGTCTCTTTCTCTTCTTTGGTCATTTTCCGCTTCCTCTTAGTAGAGTTAAGCATTTCAAGATACTCTTGACTAATTGTAACCGAGGGCATCATTTTATCGTTGAGTGTAATAATATAATTATCCCCTACTTTTTCAATAATAAAATCGGGAGTAATTTGATTTGTCTCTTCGGCTTCAATTTTACCCGCGCCGGGTTTGGGATTTAATTTTTGGATTAGCGAGATGGTTTCCTTGAGTGTTTCGCTCGTAAGCTCCATTTTTTTCTTAATCAAATCATAACGCTTATTCAAAAAGTCTTTGTAATGTTCCTTCAGCATTTTCTTTGCAAGGAAAGAATAATAAGGATCGAAGTCCAAATTTTCCAACTGAACGAGTAAGCACTCTTTCAAATCCCGGGATGCAATACCCACAGGGTCAAAAGTTTGAATTTTCTTTAAAATTTCATCCGCCCTCTCGTAGGATATTTCAATATGGTCAAAGACTTTTAAATTCTCGACAATCTTGTGCAAATCTTCCCGCAAATAACCGTCGTTGTCAAGACTGTAAATAATATCTTCGCCCAAAATCATTTCATCTTTGCTTAAATCAAGCAAATGCAATTGCTCCAATAATTTTTCGGTAAGTGTTCCTCTTGCCGGTGCAATTGGGCGCGAATCGTCTTCGTCGGGACTTTTATTCGAAGCTACTTGTTCAAAATCCTCGTCGTTCATAAAATCTTCAATATCAAATTCATCTTCCGGGCTTTCGTCGTTTTCGCTGTTTAAATCGTCGTCCGCTTCCTCCTGCTTAAGTTCAAGTTCTTGTTCTTCGTCCTGCTCAAGGACTTCTTCGAGTAAAGGATTTTGTTCAAGCTCCATTTTTATTCTCTGCTCGAGGGCAAGAATATTCAACTGCAACAGCTTCTGATATTGAATTTGCTGCGGTGAGAGTTTTTGATTTTGAGACAATTTCTGCGACATCGACAGCATAATCAAACACCCGAATTGTTAGTTAATTTATTGTACCAATCTTCACCGTAAGCACGGATTAGCGGTTCACGACAAAATTCGGCTACTGTCAAACCGGACTTTTCTCCATATTCCAAAGCCGGCTGACATACGTCGTATTTTTCAAAACGGAGAACATCTCCTCCGAAATTCGAAACTCTAATAGGAAACAAATGACAGGAAATGGGCTTAGGAAAGTTAATTTTACCTTCGCGGTATGCTTTCTCTATTGCACACTTGGCAACATCCCCTTCGTAATAAGAAAAAACACAATCTTTATTTTCAATACTCTTTATTAAAAGCTCTCCGGATTTCTTTTCGTAAAAACCTTCCTTTTCAATTATCCTTCGGTTCAACTCGGGAAGATACTCCCAAACTACGGGTAAAACTTCTTCGATTATATTGATTTCCTCCTCCGTAACCGGCGCACCGAACTCGCTTTCCAAAGTACAACAAGCACCTTTACATTTGGAAATATCACAAGTGAATTTTACTTCCAAAATCTCTTTGTTTACTAAAATATTGTCTATTTCTATTAAATTAAAGTCCATTTTTTTTGGAATAATTTTTGCTAAAAATAATTAATTTGAACCAATAATAAAAATTTTGTGGTTTAAAAATCATTGGTCAACTTATTTTTATCGACGTTTAGTGAAAACCAATTCTTCAAATCTTTGGCAAGACGAAAAGGGATGAAATAATTATATTGTGAATATAACTTTAAAAAAATAATGAGCATAGATTCATTATGCTAAAGGATGGTTCAATAATAAAATCGTCAAACTGGCCTGAGCCGGTGGAAATTAAATTGATTGAAGAAAAAGAGAACTATTGCCACACAATAGGATTAACAAACAAGTCTGATAACTAAACTTAGATTCTCGTTATTAAAAATGAAGTTAAATGAAAACGAACATATCGAATTAAAAAAGAGCGTTTCAGAATTGAAAGATGCTTTGAAATCGATATCCGCTATTTTAAACAAACATAAGAAAGGAACAGTTTATTTTAATATCGCTCAAAACGGAAACCCTGTAAAAAACGATGTTTCGAATAAAACTCTTCGTAAAATCTCGCAAGCAATTTCAGATAAAATCGAACCGAAAATTTATCCCCATATCACGATTGAAACTATCGAATCATTTGACGTCATTAAAGTTGAATTTGAAGGACATCATACTCCTTATTCCGCTGATGGAAGATACTATATTCGCGTAGCCGACGAAGACAAGCAAATGTCTCAAGCGCAGTTGAAACAATTAGTTTTGAAAAATAAAGATTTTAGATGGGATACAATAAAAAGCACTGAATATAGCGTTAAAGATATCGACGCAAATAAAGTTAGAAAATTTTGTAATTTAGCCGACATCAAATATACAACCGCAAAGGATGTACTGCAGAATGTTAATCTTATTAAAAACGGAGAACTGCTCAATTCTGCGATAATTCTTTTCGGAAAGAATCCAACGAAATATTTTTCAAATGTAAAATTAATGTGCAGCGTTTTGGGAACAAATAACACTGCGGCTATTATTGATCAAAAAGAATTTGAAGGAGATATATTTTATTTAATTGAAACAGCGGTAAAATATATTTTGCAAAATATTCATATTGGGATGAAAATCGACGGACTTTACAGAAACGATATCCCTGAAATTAACAAGGAAGCATTGCGAGAAGCTGTAATTAACGCATTTTTACATAGAGACTATTTTGATCCGGATTTTGTTTACGTTTTTATTTTCAAAAATCGCGTTGAAATCAGAAACCCTGGAAAACTTTTCGGAGGAATAACAATTGAAGATATTCTTACCAAAAATATTTCCCGCAGAAGGAATGAAGTAATCGCCGACATATTAAGCCGCGCCCATTACGGCGAACGAAAAGGTCACGGAATCGCTTTTATAAAAGAAGTAGAACCGGAAGCCAAATTTGAACAAGTCGGAGATGTATTTATATCCGAATTTAGTCGTCCTACTTATGAAACTTCAAAGGAGTTAGTAGAAAGGTTGGTAGAAGGGTTGGTAGAAAATCAAAGAAAAATAATATTTCTTATTTGGGAAAACCCCAAAATTTCAAAGAGAGAACTTTCTGAGAAATTAAATATTTCAACAACCGCAGTTGATAAAAACATTGAAAAACTCAAAAAAATGAAGATTTTAAAACGAATTGGCTCTCCGAAAGGAGGTATGTGGAAGATATTTGAAAATAGATAATACAAGCTTTATTTGTTTTGGGTTGGTTAATGGGTTGGTAGAAAAGTTGGTTAATACTTGTTTGTAAACAAAAAATAAAGGTTTTTAAGTTTTATTCCCTCTTTTATTACCCCACAAATTTGGGGTATTATTTAGGTGATTAAATTTCATAATAAATAATAAAAAAACTTTAGTACTTTACAATATTATAACCTAAACTCTTGTCTTTTTTTATAAAGAAATTCTGCCTAAAAAATTTGAATAAACGAGCCTTACAATCACATCGGGAACTGCATTCGCAATTTTTTCTTTACCTTTTTGTATTCGGGCATTGCTTCTTCCACAAGTGACCAAAACCGCTTCGAGTGGTTCATTTCCTTAGTGTGGCAAAGCTCGTGAATAATTACGTAATCGATTGCATCTTTTGAATTTTTAAGAAGCAGATAATTAAACGAAAGATTTTTCTTTGAGGAACAACTTCCCCACCGTGATTTTAATTTCTTGACGCTAACTTTGTTAAAATTGAATCGGTGCAAAAAAGCCAACTCCCCTACTCTTTTAGGAATGTAATTTTTCGCCAGCCGGTAAAGGTAATTTTCAAAAAGGGCCGTCATTTCCGGAGAGGGAGAAAAGCCCTTAAATTCATTTTCATGAATTTCCAAAATGCCGTTTTTAATCTCAGGGAAAACTTCCTTACCAAAAAGGAAATAGCGCCCGTTGACTTTCTCAAGTTCCGTTAATCTTTGCTTTACCCAATCTTCCTTGGAATGTAAGAATTCTTCTGCTTTCCGAACGGGCACACCGAAAGGAACCACGAGTTCAACTCCTTCCGGACGAACTTTAATTATTATTCTCTTAGCCCTACGATTGTGTTTTAATTTGTAATCGATATCCAGAACAGCTCCGACATTTGTTTAAGTTAAAATCCAAATTTGAAACTTCGAATGTACAAATTATATTTGAAATTCAAATCTGATTTTTTAGTGTTTGAACAGAATAATTGATGAAAGAGATTTTCAACAGACGAGCGATGTGAAATTATTGTTGTACAGCAAACTTTTTGAAATAGAAAAATTTAATTTCCTTGACGGGGTAAACTCCCTCTCCCAAAAGACGAAAAACTTTTTCTACTGGAACGAACCGGCTGAAAACTTTTCCGTTTTAGGATTCGGTGAGGCTTTTTCAATTAAAGAAAACGGTGAGAAAAGAACAATTAGAACCGGTGAAATTGTTGCTTCCTTGAAAGAAGAAATGAAATCTAACTGGCAGAATAGTAAGGAACTTTCCGTTCCGATATTCTTAGGAGGCATTAAATTTTCTCCCCACAACGAAAGCGAACTTTGGAAAGATTTCTACGACGCTGATTGGTTTATTCCCAAACATCTTTATTTCTGCCGGAAAGGGAAATGCTATTACGTTTTCAGCTCCTTTACTGAAATCCCGGAAAAAGATTTTGACGAAGAAATCAAGGAAGGGAAAAAATTTCCGTTAACTCTAACAAAAGGGAATGCTGACACTATTGCTCCGCGAATATTCGAAAGTAATTTGGAGAACGAAAAAGAACGTGAACGTTGGTATTCCTCGGTTAACTCTGCTTTGGAATTCATCCGAGAAAAAAAAATCAAGAAGATTGTACTCTCAAGAGAAGTTACCCTAAAACTCGACTCCGCTCCGAATATTAGTCTGCTGTTGAAAAAATTAAATAACAATTATCCGCATTGTTACGTTTATGCTTATTCAAAAAACGGTTCCATTTTTTTCGGTGCCTCCCCGGAAAAATTAGCAAAGTTCGAAAACGGATGGATCGAAGCCGATGCGCTTGCAGGTTCAATCCCACGAGGAAGGGATGAAAGCGAAGACAAAATTTTAGAAAACGAACTCCTTAAAAGCAGCAAAAACATTAACGAACAAAGAGCTGTGGTCGATTTCATTTCGGAATCGTTTAAACGTTTTTCTACTACCGTCGAATTCAGCCCTACTCCAATTGTAAGAAAGTTGCCGAACATTCAACATCTTTGGACACCGATACGGGCAAAAATGGAAGACGGGAATACAATCTTCAGTGTATTAGAGGAAGTTCATCCTACCCCTGCAATTTGCGGAGCACCCTGGACGAAAGCAATGAGCTCCATTCTGGAAATGGAAAATCACGACAGAGGCTTGTACACCGGTGCAATGGGGTGGTTTAACTTTAACAACGAAGGTGAATTTGCCGTTGCAATCCGTTCGGCTCTGCTTAAAGAAAATTTAGTTACCGCCTATGCAGGATGTGGGATAGTAGAGGGTTCCAATCCCGAAAGCGAGTTCGAAGAATCGAAGCTGAAACTTAAGCCAATCTTTAATCTATTCCGAAAATGAAAATCGGCGTAAATAAAAATTTCCTCTTTGCTTCCGTCTTTGCTGAATTACTGGCAAAGTTGGAAGTAAGGAACGTATGCATTTCTCCGGGGTCACGCAGCACTCCCCTTTCATTAGCTTTTGCGGAAAATAAGAAAATTAAAAAAACAATTATTCTCGACGAACGCAGTTCTGCATTTTTTGCTTTGGGAATGGCACAGCAGACCGGAGCACCGACAGCTGTCGTTACTACTTCCGGTACAGCCGTAGCGGAGCTTTACCCGGCAATAATTGAAGCATTCAATTCAAGAATTCCACTCTTGATTTTAACTGCTGACAGACCGCCGGAGCTTCACGGCGTCGGAGCTAACCAGACAATCAATCAAGAGAATATTTACGCTGAAAATATCCGTGCTTATTTTAACGCCGGCATGCCGCAGACCACCAAAAAGA
>WFQV01000141.1 GCA_015486905.1 Melioribacteraceae bacterium
TCGTTAACCATTCCGATATTGGAAACCACAAATTTCACGTGAGGTATTTTTAGTAATTTTTGCTCCAGTTCCGCAGTAAAGGAAGCGTTTCCTTTCAACGAAACGCCTTGGGGGTATTGAACGTTAATAATAAATTCTTTTTGCGGAGCGGGCGGAATAAATTCCTTTTTCATTTTAATTGCGGTTACCAATGCAATTATCAATAAAACCAGAGAAATAAAGAGCGTGAGTTTTCTCCTTTTTAAACTTGCCTCCAATAGTTGCTCGTATTTCAGCATTACATAATTGAGCCATTTTTTTGCCGTTGAAAAAAACTTGCTCAAAACAATCGAAAAACATTTCGACACAACCGAGAATGTTTTTGAAATTAATAAAACAAGACCGATTTTCAGTTTGACAAAAGGATATTTCAAATATCCCCGTATTTTACCTTTGGTTTCAAAGGAGTTGTTCGTATTCGGTTTTTTTGTTTCATTAAATTTGAAAAAAGATTTGCGGGAGGCAAGCATCGGAATAAGCGTAAGCGCGGCTAATATCGAAGAAGCAAGCGAAAAGATTATTGCGTATGATTGGTCCTTAAACAAAGCTCCCGCAATACCGCTAATAAAAAGCAGCGGAGCAAACACTGCCAAAGTTGTAAATGTGGATGCTACGATAGGCATCGAAACTTCTTCGGCGCCTTTAACAGAAGAAACATTCCGCGGCAATTTTTTTTCGCGATAGCGTTCAATATTTTCGAGCACGACAATTGAGTTGTCGAGCAGCATACCTATACCGACTGCAATGCCGCCGAGTGAAACAACATTAAAATTTATTCCGAAAAGGAACATTAAAAAGACGGCAAGGGCGAGAGAAGCCGGAATACTGAGAGCAATTATCAGAATGTTCCGCAAACTGCTCAAAAACAGAAAGAGAACGAGCGTGGCTAAAATGCCGCCGTAAAAAATTGTTTTTTTAATATTGGAAATGGCATTGCTAATAAACGACGATTGGTCGTAAACTACGGTTACGTCAAAGCCCGGATATCGCTTTTTCAACTGACGGATTGCCTCCCTTGCTTTGCGAACAACCGTTACCGTGTTTGTTCCGGCTTCCTTGTAAACCAAAAGCCCGACGGTTTCCCTGCCGTTAAACCTTGTTAAGCCTTCTCTGTCCTTAAAGTTTTCGGTTACTTTTGCAATATCTTTCAGATAAAGAATTCTTCCGTCGGCAAAACGCTTAACGACGGTATTTTCAATATCGTTTATTCCTTTAAATTCGCCGTGAAGAACAAGAGCGTAGCGAAATTGTCTGTCCATTACGTAGCCCGCCGGCATATTTATGTTGGCGTTGTGCAACGAGTTTTTGACGTCAACAAAAGAAAGCCCGTAACGTTTTAAATTAACCGGATTGATTTCTATTAAAATTTCTCTCTTTAATCCGCCGGTTACAACAGCCAGGGCAATTCCGTTTACCTGTTCGAGCCTCTTTTTAAAAATCACTCTTGCCGCTTCTCTCAGTTCAATAAATTTTTTTATTTCTCCTTGCGGGGAATTGTGTGAAATAAATCCCGAGGACGCCCCGGAATAAGTTTTGCCAAACCCATGTTTGTAAGATATTACTACATTCATCACGGGCAAGGAGGAGGGGTCCGAACGGCTGATAACGGGGCGTTCGGCCTCCCGCGGCAGAGCAAATTGCATGTTGTCCAATTTTTCCCTGAGGGATAAGAAAGCTATTTGCATATCCGTTCCCCAAATGTAATCTACGGAGATTACGGACATCCCTTCTTTGGAAACGGAAGTAACTTTTTTAACTCCCCTTAAAGTGCCAATCGAAGCTTCCAAAGGCGTTGTTACAAGTTTTTCCACTTCTTCCGGGGATGCGTTGGAATACGTGGTTATTACGGTAAGGTGAGGTATTTTTACATCCGGCAATAAATCCACACCTAACTGCCCCAAAGCGTAAACACCCAAAAATGCAATGCCGAGAAAGAACATTGTAACCGTTACTGGACGCTTTGTTGACAGACGCGGTAAAGTCAATTTAAATCGCCTTTTTGTGTTTTTTAATCTCTAAATTTAATAAATATCGGGAAGTTAAGAAAGGAGAGGAATTATTGGTCATAAACTTGCCATAAAAACAAATTAAAACCGTTTAAATAAAAAATACAAATTTAACATCTTTTTATAGAAAGTATTTCTTTTTAACAAATCATTCGGGAATGGCTCATAAATATCAATTATTTTACGTCTTGTTAAATTAGCAACGATAATAAATATAGGATATTTTATTTTATTTTTTTTCATAATAATTTTCTAAATTTTATAACTTTGATATTTGTAATATTTTCATTATCACTATTAAAATTTTGAGGAATAAATAAAATTTTATCTTGATAACTACCAATAATAAATCCCGGAGCTTTAACATCGGTAAAAATTTTTTCTCCATTAACATTCCATATTTCCCACTTAACTTTTGTATTATAAAATCTTCCTTGAATTATTTGTTGAATAAGAATATTAGGTTTAACAAAAATTAACTTTGTTACGCGAGAAATAGTAAAAATATATTTAATAATATCTTGTATTTTATTCCTTGGATGAATTTTAGATTTTTTAGCTTCTATAAAATAA
>WFQV01000142.1 GCA_015486905.1 Melioribacteraceae bacterium
AAACGTTAAATATTTTATTTTGAAAATTTTGTAAATGTTTTTTGCCACCGAATTTAAACTTGTACACAATAAAATTTTCTCCCTTTTTTCCCAACAAACTATTTTATTTCTCATAAATGTTAAATATATTTGTAATTCAAGTTCTATCGTGTTTATTTATTTTTTTTCGGGGGTCAAAAGTGAAGTTAGAAGGAATTGTATTTTTGACTATTTCGTGGGTTTTTATTTTAACTACGTTTGCTTACAATTACGCCAAGATATCCACACAAAATAAACGCAAGAAATTTTAGAATCCACTTTAACAAAAAATTCAAACGCACAAATTATTTAATCATTCAAAGGGTTAAACGACCATGAGCAATATAAAAACGCATAAAGGAAGAATAGGGATATTAACGGGGGGCGGAGATGTGCCGGGGTTGAATCCCGCAATAAGAGCAATAACAATAAGGGCTACACGTGAAGGTTACGAGGTAATTGGCATCCGCAGAGGCTGGGCGGGACTTGTTGACGTTATTCGAGAACCTAAAGCCGACAACAGTGAAAATTACACCATTCTTACTGAAGAACTTGTGAACAAAGTAGGTAGAACCGGCGGTACTTTCCTGCACACTTCGAGAACACGTCCCAGCCACGTTCCACTTACAAGAATACCTGAACATCTAAGGGATAAATACAAAGACGAACAAAACGACTTAACCGACGAAGTAATTAAGAATCTTGAATTCTTAGGCATTGATTATTTAATTCCCATTGGCGGAGACGACACCCTAAGCTACGGCGTACGTCTTCACAAAGAAGGTATTAAAGTAATTGCAATGCCCAAAACAATGGACAACGACGTTCCCGGAACAGATTACTGCATTGGCTTCAGCACTTGCGTAACGAGAACGATTGAACTTACACATAGTTTACGAACCTCGGCAGGCTCCCACGAAAGATTTCTCGTAATAGAAGTATTTGGCAGATACGCAGGCTTTACAGCACTTTTACCTACAATGGCAGGCGCAGCAAATCGTTGCGTTATTCCCGAATATAAATTTGACATGGAAAGACTAACCGAATTGCTTTCGGAAGATCGCTACAAAAATCCAAGTAAATATTCGGTTGTAATAGTTTCCGAAGGCGCTATGATTGAAGGCGAAGAAATGATTTTCGAAAACAGCGAAAAAGATATGTTCGGACACAAAAAATTAGGTGGCATCGGAGATGAAATTTCAAGAAGATTAAAAGCCCTTTCACCGAAGTACAATAACGGGAGACATATTAACGTGATTAACCAACGGCTCGGATATTTGGTTCGCAGCGGTAACCCGGATGCAATAGATTCAATTGTACCGATGGCATTCGGCAATTTAGCTTTGGATTTAATCCTGGACGGTGTAAGCGGCAGATTGGTAACGCTTAAAAACGGACGCTACGACAACGAACATCTTGAAGTTGTTACCAGCTTTAAGAAAGTTGTGGATGTGGAAAAATATTACAATACGGACAGATTGAGACCTTTCTACAAGAGTTTCGAATCGAAGCCGTTATTTATTATGGCAAGCGATTAGAACCGATTTTACCTCTAATAAAAAGGGTTGAATTTTCAGCCCTTTATTATTTTAAAAATGTTTAACGAATTAATTTAAATAATTCTAAGGTTTGCTAACTTGGCAACAAGCAATTTAGTGCCGTACTGTTCAAACGCAACGGTTACCTTTTGACTGTCGCCTTGTCCTTCAATGGCTAATATCTTCCCCTGCCCGAACATTTCATGAACCACACGGCTGCCTACTCTCAGGGAGCGCTGATGTTCGTCAAAGCCATCTTCATTGAAACCACCTTGGTAAAGTTCGTCGTAGTAGGATTTTCTACGTCTTCGTGAACGCCTTGAACCTTCGCGGTAAAGCTCTTCGGTTGTCTCCGGGTCAAGTTCCTCAATAAACCTCGAGCGTGCTTGGTAGGCTACTTCGCCAAAACGGTAACGTGAACGTGCGTAGGAAATGTAAACCTTTTCCTTTGCCCTTGTTAATGCGACAAAGAACAATCTACGCTCTTCTTCCAAACGTGAATCCTCATCAAATTTAGGATTCAACGGGAAAATATCTTCCTCGCAACCGGTAAGAAAGACAATCGGGAATTCCAATCCTTTTGCACTGTGAACCGTCATTAAACGAACGGCGTTGTCTGTTTCTTTTAACTGGTCTATGCCGCTTATTAACGAGACTTCAGCCAAATAGTCATCTATTGTTGCTTTGGGATTTTTGTCATTGTAATCTTGAATAGCTTTTAAGAGTTCCTGGACATTTGCGTAACGCATTTTGGATTCGGGTGTGTTCTCCTCTTTGTACATCTTAGCTATACCGAGTTCGTCCACCAAAGCGGAAGTTAGCTCGCTTAAAGAAAGTTTGTCTTTTAACTCGATGTATTTATCCAAAAGTAATTTGAATTGCTTAACGTTTTTCTGAATTCTTTCTTTCACCTCAATCACTTCAAAGATTCGGGACATTGTAGTGAAAAGGCTAATGTTCAGTCTCCTTGCAAAATCAATCATCTTTGAAATAGATGTGTTCCCTATTCCCCGCTGCGGAAAGTTCATTATTCGGAGTAAACTTTCCTCGTCCTCTTGATTTGCAAATACACGCAAATATCCGATGATGTCTTTAATTTCTTTCCTTCTGTAAAATTCCAAACCGCCAACAATTTTGTAAGGAAGTTTCTCCCTAATCAGTGCTTCTTCGTGTGCTCTCGATTGAACATTAATTCTGTAAAGGATGGCAACATCACTCATCTTTCTTTTGTGCGAAGTGATTTCTTTTTTAACGAGTCTTGCAATTTGGAAGGCTTCGTCTTTTTCATCGGAGCAACGAACCAATGTGATTTTCTCTCCATCGGGGTTTTCCGTCCAAAGCTCTTTGGGTATTTGTTTTACATTATTTTTAATTAAAGAATGAGCGGCTTTTAAAATTGTTTTTGTGGAACGGTAATTTTGTTCAAGTTTAAATATTTTTACCTTCGGGAAATCTTTTTCGAAGTTCAGCATGTTTTCCAGTTCGGCACCACGCCAGCCGTAAATGGATTGGGAATCGTCACCCACGACACAAATTTTTACAAACCTGTTGTAAAGCATTTTCAATACTTCGTATTGTGCCTTGTTCGTGTCCTGAAACTCGTCAACTAAAATGTATTTAAATTGTGCTCTGTAATGCTGAAGGATTTTATGATGCCTGGTAAAAAGCTCAATCGGTTTAAGTAGCAAATCATCAAAGTCCATCGAATTATTAGCTTTAAGTCTCTTCTGATATTCGACGTAAACAGCTGCAATTTTTTTCTCAACCGATGACTTAGCGGTTTTAAGATAATCTTCTTCAAGAATCATTCGATTTTTTAGTTGACTAATTTTGTGGTGAATGGCGTTAGGCGACATTCCGTCAATTTCAATCTCGAATGCATTTAAAATATTCGTAACAAGAGAAATAGAATCCTCTCTATCGTAAATTGAAAAATTAGAGCGGTAACCTAATTTTTCCGCCTCCGCTCGTAAAATACGAGCAAAAATAGAATGGAACGTTCCCATCCAAATATTTTGTGCTTTCTTGCCAACAAGAGAGATAATCCTCTCCTTCATCTCGTTGGCTGCTTTGTTTGTAAAAGTCAAAGCTAAAAGTTGATTCGGCTCATATTTTTTCTGAGCTAATACGTAAGCTATTTTGTAGGTTAACACTCTTGTTTTACCGGAACCTGCTCCGGCTACAATCATATGCGGTCCTTCGTTGTAAGTAACCGCCACTTTCTGGTCTTGATTTAAGTTTTCTAATAGTTTCATAAGCCCCTAAAAATTTAAGTTTGCAAAAATAAAAAATAAAATAGGATTTTCAAAGCAATAATGAAGATTTGATTTCTAAAAAAGACTAAATTAATGTACAAGTTTAAAATCGGCAGGGGGAAAATGAAGATTAGAAAGGAGAAACAAGAAATAAGAAATGGTTAAACGCGAGACGCCCGCCTTCGTCTGCGTTGAGCTTGCCTGTCCCGCATTTGCGGGGACTACGTCGTGACAAGCAAGAGGTAAGACGTTAGACAAGCTAAGTGGAAAGTTGAAAAAAGTAGGAATCAGATAACAGATTGCAGTGTCTTGTTACTTAAGACTTGTCACTTGAGACTTAAGACTTATAACAAAGTGTCATTCATTGTGGTATAAAAGATTTGAGTAGCTAACCATTTCGATAAGTTCGGCATCGTTTTTGTTTTTCCAAATTTTTTCTACAAACATTCGATCCCTTTTAGGGTCGGTCATTTTTCAAACCTATTCACCCTTTCCCTCCCTCCTTTTCAAAAAGGGAAGAATGGCGAGTTTCTCAATACACACCAAGAATCAGCCCTACCTCCTGTCTGCCCTACCTACCGCCTACCTGCCGGTAGGCAGGGAAAAATCCCCCGCCTTCGTTAAAACTAAGGCGGGGTCTTCGCTATGCAAAAAAATGCTACAAAAAATTTGCTGAAATTTTTGTAAATGTTTTTTGCCACCAGATTTAATCTTGTACCTTTTTCTATGTTGTAATTTTGCCATTAATATTTATTAATATTTTCAGAATTAAATATTTTTATTTAAATATTTCAAAATAAATTGAGGTTAAAAATGATTTCTAAAAAAATGGCGTAAGAATTAAATGCTCAAGTAAATAGAGAATTTTTCTCTTCTTATCTTTACCTTTCAATGGCAGCTTATTTCGAAGAAGAATAC
>WFQV01000143.1 GCA_015486905.1 Melioribacteraceae bacterium
TCTTCTGAAGTAATCTAAATCTTTAAATGATTTTAAAGAGAAGCCGAGCAAAAGCTCGGCTTTTTTTACCTCCAAAGAATCATTAAATTGAAATTATTAATAATCACACCCACGGGTTGAAACCCGTGGCTAATGAGATCTCCCCCGCTGGAGCTAAGAAAGATTTTATTCTTTCGGGGTTTTTAAAATAGCCGTAAAGAGCACTTCCTTTTTAGCCTTGTAATAAGACAGACATTTTTCCAATATTCAACAAATTAAAAATTACCGTCATTACAAACCCTGCATTTGCGCAGATTGCAAGAAATCTACGTTACAAAAATACAACTTCTCGCGACGAACCTCGCAGAATATGGGGGTAGTCGGACTATCCAACCATCCACTCATCCATTCATCCAATCATTCAAGGTTTTCGGTTTTACAAGAACCAACTTGAACCCCTTCAGTAAACCTTTCCCATTTTTAACTTTCAAATAATAATAAGACTAACATCTCGCGTCTTACCTCTTGCGTCTCACGTTCAACTATTTCTTATTTCTAGTTTCTCCTTTTTTATTTTTTTTATTTTTTGCAACAGATTTTAACCCTGTACCTAAGTTTGTGTTTTTTAATTATTATATTTTTCGAATAAAGTTTTATTATCTTTAACAGTTAAATTAAAATTATTTTATTGTAATTAAATATTAACAAAACAGAGGTTTATTGTGGAAACGACATTAAAATTTATTGAAGAAAACAAAGAAAGATTCCTTGAAGAGTTAAAAGATTATTTGCGAATTCCGAGCATTAGCGCTAAAGAGGAAAATAAAAAAGATATGTTAAAATGCGCACAGTTCGTTGTTTCAAAATTAAAAGATGCAGGGATTAAAAAAACAAAGATTTACAAAACAAAATTACATCCTATTGTTTACGGTGAATGGCTTGGAGCAAAGGGTGCACCAACGGTTTTAATTTACGGGCATTACGACGTCCAACCTCCGGAACCGTTGGGACTGTGGAAAACCCCACCTTTCGAACCTGATATTCGCGACGGTAAAATTTATGCACGAGGCGCTAACGACAATAAAGGACAAAATTTTGTCCACATCAAAAGCATTGAATCTCAAATGAAAACGTTAGGGAAACTTCCGGTAAATGTGAAGTTTATAATCGAAGGTGAAGAAGAAGTTGGGAGCGAAAGTTTGACTGAATTTATTAAAGAACATAAAGCAATGTTAAAATGTGATGCCGTTTTGATTTCCGACACCAGCCTTTACGCCGAAGGCGTTCCGACAATTAATTACGGCTTGCGCGGACTAACTTACATGGAAGTTGAGGTTCAAGGCCCCAACCGCGATTTGCACTCAGGTAGTTTCGGCGGAGCAATTGCAAATCCGATTAATGAATTGGCGAAAATGATTGCCAAACTACACGACAAAAATGGTAAAGTTACAATCCCTAATTTTTACAAGGATGTTGTAAAAATTTCCAAGAAAGAAAAAGAGAACATTAAAGCATTGAAATTCTCCGATAAGAAATTTGCAAAAGAATACGGTGTGCGCGAACTTCAAGGCGAAAAGGGCTATTCTACACTTGAGAGACTGTGGGTTCGACCTACATTGGATTGCAACGGGATTTACGGCGGCTACACGGGCGAGGGTGCAAAGACGGTTTTACCGGCAAAAGCAACTGCAAAAATCAGTATGCGCCTTGTGCCTAATCAAGACCCACAAAAGATTGCAAAAGAGTTTACTAAATATGTAAAAGCTATTGCACCTAAGAGCGTTAAAGTTAACGTTAAACAAATGCACGGCGGGCATCCGATTGCTTTTTCTTTAGACGACAAGGCAATTCAAGCCGGCGCTAATGCCGTAGGAAAAGCCTTCGATAAGAAAACCGTCTTTACACGTGAAGGGGGCTCAATCCCAATCGTGGTGGACTTCAAAAATGTTCTGAAGGCGCCGGTAGTACTAATGGGGCTGGGTTTGGATACCGATGACATTCATTCACCTAACGAGCATTTTAACGTAGATTCTTTCTTTAAAGGAATTTACAGCTCGGTTTACTTTATGACGGAATTTGCGAAAGCAAAATAATTGGAGGATTTAAAATGAAACCTCTGAAAATAATTGCATCAATATTAGTCTTGTTAATAGGACTAACTTATTGCGGCGGAGGTGGCTCCGGAACGGAAGGGCAAAAACCGGAAACCTCTCCACGGAAAGAACATCAGATTCGTTCTTACAATTTGAAAGTGCAGAAGGAACAGGCAAAAAAGAGACGCCCTTGCGATGCCATTGCATTGAAGGAGTACGTGTTAAATAATTATCCCGAAGGCACGTACCTTGTTGAGTTCGACAAGACTTACACTTACTCACTTCCCAAACCTGCGGTTTTGGATTATAAAACTGGTGGCGGGCATTACGTTTTTGCAGTTATTGCAAAATCAAAAAAAGGTGAGCGTTTTATCGAAACGAAAAATATTGTCGGCTACGAATCCAGCTTTATCAACTTGGACAGCACAAAATTAGGCACCGCTTTTTTCTACCTTACATGCTTCAAGTGTAGTAAAGATAATAAGTTCAACAAGGTGTGGGAGGCGGAAGTCCCTATCCACGGGGGGTTCAACTCAATGACGATTAAACGCTGGAAAGCAAAAAATATTCTTTACGTGGATTTGGATTTTGAGGACGGAATAATTTCCGGGCATCGCGATTTTAATTATTTCTTAATTAACGGCATCGAAAAGAAACCGCATCTGTTGGAAACGTACGTGGGAATTGCACATAAGCGTACACTTGCAAATGTTAACGACGACAAGTTTCCCGATTATTACGAGTACCGCTTTGCCGATACGGTCACTTATGTTAAAATAATCGATTCAATTCCGTTCTATTGGGACACGCTTAAACATCTTTACGTAACAAAGGTAAGCCGCCGTTGGTGGCGTAAGTATTGAAGGTCCTGAATGTTTGTTTCTGAAAATGAAAATATAGGATTTTGGGATTTTCTGGAAACCACCTTTAGTAATTTTCGAATGGATGAGAGTGGCAGAATTCTTTCATTTCAAAATGTTGAAAAAGAATACGAGTCCCTTCGTTACGGTGTGGGAGCGAGAATTTCGAACCCCTCCTATTTGGAAGTGGAGGGTGAAGATGCCCTTGGTTTTCTTCAGAGACTTTCTACACAAGATGTTTCAAAAGCAAGTGAAGAGAAGAAAATATCCGCGCTTTTTCTGAACGAGAGCGGAAGAATTATTGATAGAGTAAGAATATTTAAAGACGGTCAAAAATTTGTAATTCTCGGTAGTAAAATTTATGAGGAAAAAATAAACCTCTGGTTTCAACGGTATTTGTTGAATGAAAAAATTCAATTAACCAAAAGAAATGATTTCCTGGTTTTTGAATTGCTCGGGATGCAAGCCGAGTCTTTTGTTACTTTACTTGTTGACGAAAAAACAGAAATTAACCTTAACACCATTTCAGAGCAATTTACTTCGAATTTTAAATATCTATTTTTGAAAGATGAAAGCGTTTCGGGTATCCCACGTTTTAAAATCTTGATAGAAAAGAAAAACGCAAAACCTTTTGTAGAATATTTGCTTGCTAATAAATCTGTTTTTAATTTTAATTTTGTAGGTGAGGAAGCTTTTGAGATTTTTAGGCTCGAAAACGGAATTCCTAAAGCACCTAATGAGATAAATGATTTATTCCTCCCGCTTGAGTTGAATCTTGCAAATGAAATTGATTTTACTAAAAGTAATTTTGTCGGATTTGAATTTGCGGTTAAGGTCAACGGTTGGATTTCCGAAAAACGTAGATTGGCAATTGCACTTTTTGACAAAGAGCCGGAATTTACTTTACCATTTATTGTTGAGGAAAATCAAAAAGAAATTGGAGTGGTTTCATCAAAAGTATTTTCTAGATATTTAAAAACATTCATCGGTTTGGGAGTTTTTAATGAGGAAAAAATAAATGGCGATGAGGAAGAATTGAATGTTAAAATAAAGGATGAAATTTTTAAAATCAAATTTCAAAAACCGCCTTTAAAAAGATGAAAAGTTCATGGCTGATTTAAGATGCCCAAGGGGAATGATTATTAATTTAATTATGAATGATGAACCTGTCTGCCGGCAGGCAGGTTATGAATCATGAATGTTTGATGAGTAAATTGATCACTTGAATGGATGATTGTTCTGTTATTTTTTGCTTAGAGATTGAGGTTAAGGTTGAGACTTGTTGCAAATTTCCGAAAAACAAAGTCTGCAAAATAATTTGAGCAAAGCTCCACATGAGAGACGTCTCATTAAGCCCGAGTTTTAGCTCGGGCGTATTGAGAAAAAACACAAAGTGTTTTGGTGCGATTTCCCCCGCCTTTGGCGGGGCAGGCAATAATCGTGACAAAACTTTGGAGAGATATAAACGATGAAGGTTTACACTAAAACAGGCGACGGAGGAATGACTTCGCTATTTGGCGGAAAAAGAGTTTCTAAAAACGATTTGCGTTTGGAGACATACGGAACAATCGATGAACTGAACGCAGTAATCGGATTAGCGGTGGTTAAAGTAGAATCGGAAAAATCCAAAGAGCTTTTAATTAAAATTCAAAACGATTTATTTGTAGCCGGCTCCGATTTGGCAGCACCGAATGAAAATGCGAAATATCCGATTCCTCGTATTAAAAAAGAAATGGTGGAATTCTTAGAGGAACAAATAGATGAAATTGATAGTCAAATTCCACAGTTGAAAAATTTTATTTTGCCAGGCGGAACGGAAGGTGCTTCCGTTTTGAATATTGCAAGAACCATTTGCCGAAGAGCCGAAAGAAAAACCGTTGCATTAAAAGAAATTGAAAAAATTAATGAAATGGTGATTGTTTATTTGAATCGACTTTCGGATTTTTTGTTTGAATTAGCCCGATTTGAAAATTTTATTACCAATACGCCCGAAAGAAATTGGCAGAAATAATTGGGGGTGAAATTGGTTTCGACGGGGTTACTAAGTTCTTTGAACTGCGCACCGTGTTTCCGCAGACACGTAAAACAGCGGGACAAAAACTAAATGGCGAATATAATTACGCTTTAGCTGCGTAAATTAAACGCAGCCGTTCTCCGAGTCCTTTCGCCCCGGGATTCGGAAGAACGCCGTTTGGGGCGATAGCCAAACCGATTACCCGAGTAGGTGAGGCGAAATTTTAATCGGGCTGGCTTGATTAAATCCTGTCTGTCGGAGTTAATCAAGCGAGAGACAAAAGGCAGACTATGTGTGTAGATGTTCATTGGACGGTAATTTCGGACGCGGGTTCAACTCCCGCCACCTCCACTCAGTCTTCGTTTTGAGCGCAGCGAAAAACGAAGACTGAACCGGCGAAGCCCCGCAGAGCGGGGCGAAGACGGTTTTTTAATGTAAAATTAGCGCTCAAAACTACGCCTGACACGTCAGTTAAAAGATGAAATATTATGTTTACATAATAAAGAGCGAGAAGTATCCCCAAAAGAAATATATTGGGTTTACAAGAGATTTGGGGAAGAGATTACAGAAACACAATGAGGGAGGGAATAAATATACCAAAACATTTCGGCCATGGAAAGTAGAGACGGCACTAATGTTTGAGACAAAAGAAAAAGCGCTAAAATTTGAAAAATATCTAAAAAGTCATTCTGGCAGGGCATTCATTAAAAGACATTTTTAACGGAGTCACGCCTTCAGGCGAGACGAAGGAGAATGCGGCGAAGCCCCGCAGAGCGGGGCGAAGACGGTTTTTTAATGTAAAATTAGCGCTCAAAACTACGCCTGACACGTCAGTTAAAAGATGAAATATTATGTTTACATAATAAAGAGCGAGAAGTATCCCCAAA
>WFQV01000144.1 GCA_015486905.1 Melioribacteraceae bacterium
CACGAATTGGAGGCCGAAAGCGACGAATATTTAATCTTCAACCAATTCGACCAATTCGGCAACGCTGTGTGGCATTATGAAATAACCGGTTACACAATAGAAAAACTCTACGGGCAAATCAAAGAAGGGAAGCAAAGGATGACAGCTTTCGTAAGCGCTACAGGCTCTGCGGGAACGATTGCAGCCGGAGATTACCTCAGGAAAATCAATCCTGAAATTAAAGTACTTGCTTCCGAAGCACTTCAATGCCCCACGCTTTTAATGAACGGTTTCGGCGGACACAGAATTGAAGGGATAGGCGACAAACACGTACCTTGGATTCACAACGTCAAAAACACAGACGCAGTAACTGCGATTGACGATGAAGAGCCTCTACGAATTCTAAGACTATTCAACGAACCCGAGGGGAAAGAATACCTGGAAAAATCGGGTATTCCTGAAGAGACAGTAGAAAAGTTGCCCTATTTGGGACTTTCTTCAATCAGTAATCTTCTAAGCTCGATTAAAGTTGCAAAGTACTATGAGCTTAACGAAAACGATATTATCTTTACTGTCTTTACCGATTCGAAAGAGATGTACAATTCCAGATTGGTGGAGATGAATGAAAATTGGGGACATTACTCAATCAAGCAAGCCGAGGTGGATTGGAACGCAATAATTAAAAACCAAGGGATTGATTATTTCAAAGAACTGACCTACTACGACAAGAAAGCAATTCACAATCTGAAATATTTTACCTGGGTTGAACAACAGGGCAAAGAAGTTGAGGAACTAAACGCTCAATGGTACGATGAGAATTATTGGGAAGAGCGTTTTAATATTGCTCCCAAATGGGATGAGTTTATTAAAGCATTTAATGAAAAGGTCGGATTAAAAAAATAGGCACGCAATGAAAACGCCAAGTAAATTCAAAGTAGAAAATGCGTGGGTCTGTAAAATTGAAGGGCAAAACATTAAGCCTGTCTTCGGTAATCTGAACATTAAAGACGGCATAATCGAAAGCTTCGAAGCGAGAAATTTCAACGATTATTTGAACTCGCCTAAAAAAAAGAATTCTCAAAACTACGATGCAAAAGGGAGCTTGGTTACAGTCCCGCTTGTAAATTTCCATGAGCATTTTTATTCCAGACTGGCAAAGGGGTTCGCACCGAAAGGACCGATGGACAATTTCTACAATATCCTTCACAATCTTTGGTGGAAACTGGACAAAGCACTCGACTTAAAAATGGTGGAAGCCTCGGCAGCCATGGGAAGCATCGAAGCGATTAAAAACGGAGTTACTTACATCTTTGACCACCACGCTTCACCTAAAAATATTAGAGGAAGTTTGGATGTAATTGCCGATGTCCTTAAAAATCAAGGACTCCGAGGCGTTCTATGTTTCGAGGTTTCCGACAGAAACGGCGTTACAACCGCGGAAAAATCTTTGGAAGAAAATAGGAGCTTTTTCTTCAGGCACGAATCGGATGAAGACATAAAAGCAATGATGGGACTACATGCTTCTTTTACCCTTTCCGACGATTCCCTTGCAGAGGCTTCGGATTTCGTCAATAAATACGGTCTGGGCATTCACATTCACCTCTGTGAAGATCCCATTGACCGCTCCCTCAGTAAAGAAATCACCAACGCTTACCCCGTAAGAAGATTAGTTAATTACAAATTACTTAACGTTAAAAGTATTTTAGCGCACGGCATATACTTGACAAAAAAAGATTACGAGATAATCGATAAAAACGGCAGTGCTTTGGTTTACAATCCCGATTCGAATTTAAACAATTCCGTTGGCATTCCGAATTTTGCTTACGTACCGGAATCCATTCCGCTCTTAATGGGTACGGACGGAATGCACGGCAATCCGGGAAAGTCGCTAAAAAATATTTTCCTCCTGATGC
Source organism: Melioribacteraceae bacterium (assembly GCA_015486905.1). Lineage (GTDB taxonomy): Bacteria > Bacteroidota > Ignavibacteria > Ignavibacteriales > Melioribacteraceae > WFQV01. The sequence goes on from WFQV01000144.1 coordinate 1,893, forward strand.
GAGCAAGCGGTTACTCTTTTGACGAAGCGTTCCGTTTGATTAGAGAAACATATTTCGACCAATTAACTTTCGTTAAAAGATATTTCCCCGACTTCCCCGGGCTGCAAGTAGGCGACAGAGCGGATTTTGTCGTGTGGGATTATTTCCCGCCCGCACCAATTAACAAAAATAATTTCTGGGGGCATTATATTTACGGACTTTTGGAAAGACGTCCTTTAAGCGTTATTCAGAACGGTAAATTCCTTCTGCAAAACGGCAAGCTCACCGGCGTAAACGAAGAAGAAATTAACAAAATTATTTATTCGGAAGGGAAGAGATTAAAAAATAAATTCACCAAACTGTAGCTGAAAATTAAGGAGTTAAAAAATGGAAAAAGCTAAAGAAATTTTAGAACTGGCAAAAAAATACGAAATGTACACGGC
>WFQV01000145.1 GCA_015486905.1 Melioribacteraceae bacterium
AAAAAATTTAGAGCTTATGAATATTTGGTTTGCGGCATTACTGGTAATTTTATTTAATATTCCGTTCGGTTACTGGCGGGCAAATGTGAGGAAGTTTTCCCTTCAGTGGGCTCTTGCAATTCACATCCCCGTCCCTTTTGTGATTGCCTTGAGATTATTGGGCAACATTGGCTTTCAATTTTACACTTACCTGATTTTAGTCACAGCTTTTTTCCTCGGACATCTTTTGGGAAAAATGATTTACCAAAGAATCAAAAAAATTCACCTTGAAAAAGTCACCTCCTGCCTTGTGATGGATTTGGTGAGGATGAGAACGGAAGAGAGTTGAAGTTTTTGAAAAAACTTTTTGGGTTAACTTATCAAAAGCTAAAATAATTCAACATCTTTAATTTTCCAACAAATCAAAACTTAAAAGTTGGAATTTAATGAGTTAAATCTTCAACCTTGCTAACTACCTTGTATTTTACGTCATCGAAAATCTCGTAATGTTTTTTCCCGCATTTTATTTTTATTTGTTCTTCGGGACGTAATTTTGAAATATCTACTTTTTTACCGCCCGTATCTTTTGTTTCCGCCACGAAATAAATTTTCTTTTCATCCTTAAAAATTATCGCCCAGTCAGGATTGTAAGAACCTATTGGTGTTGAAATTTTAAACCAAGCAGGAAGTTTAAAATAAAATTCAATTTGTTCGCTTGTTTCGCAATCCTTGGCAAATTTATTTTCAACGCTCGAATCGAGCGGAATGTATCTTTCGTAAATTGTTTTATCTTTATTTTGTACTTTGAATGTAAACTCGTCGATATAAGTTTCAAGTTCTTCGGATTTGAATAATTTCATTTCATAATATTCGTTACCAATTTTTTCGTACTTAATTCCTTCAACCATCAATTCGTTCAGAGCTTTCTTTATTATTGCAACGCTTTTGTCGATAAAGTATTGAGGATTAACAAAAATATCGTTCCAACGATTTGCCCTTTTTAATATTTCAACAATTGTTCTTCGAGTTAATTCTGTTTTTTGTTCAACATAATCAATTATGTCGGGTAAGAGCCAAGAACGCTTCTCTTTGTAAATTTCTTTTTTTTCCCTGATTAAATTCGTTTCAATTCCGCTTGAATCTATTTCGATGGAAACTTTTGTAGAACGCAAAGTTGGCGGTTGAACTCCAGGTAAATCTCTGATTGCCGAGGTTGCTTTTTCAATCAAATCTTCCGTCTTGTATTCAACAACGTAGCGCGTTTTGTTTTTAATTTTTTCCCAAATTTCCAAAAATTTCGGGTCTGCCTCAAAACCTTTTTTGTAATTTATTTTAATACGTTCTCGTTTATTTTTGATTCTATTTTCAAATTTAACTCCGCACTCGTTTTCAATTTCGGTTTGCAATTGTTTGGCAAACGTTTCGTAAGATTCGTTTGCGACCACCGTAAGTTTATTGATATTTCTATCATAAATTCTAACGCCTTCCTGATTAACCGCAAGACGCAAACCTCTGCCAATTTCCTGTCTTTTTTTAATTTCAGACTTTGTTTCATTTAGCGTGCAAATTTGAAAGACGTTAGGATTATCCCAACCTTCTCTCAAAGCGGTATGAGAAAAAATAAACCTCAAAGGATTATTTAAATCGAGCAACTTCTCTTTGTCCTTCATTATCAAATCATACGTCGATAAATCATCCTTGCTTTCGCCTTTTGTGTCTTTAAATCTGCCCTTTTTGTCTTGAGAAAAATAACCATTGTGAATTTGCTCAATTTCTAATTCAGGCTCCGTGTGAAATGTCTCTTTTAGTTCCCGAAACATCGGTTTATTAATATAAGCCGTGTAAATCTCCTCAAACCAATTTGCGATTTTCCCTTTTTGAGCGTTTCCGTTTTCGTTGTAAAATCGATAATTTGCCACTCTATCAATAAAGAACAAAGATAAAACTTTAATGTTGCGTCCTAACAGTTTCAATTCTTTACGTAAATGTTCGTCAATAGTTCTTTCAATTTGAAAACGCATTACCTCGTCCGTAATTCCGCCATGAACGCTACCTTGCTTTAACATTAATCCGTTGGTAAATGAAATTGTTTGCTCGCTAACGTCAATTTCTTCAACAATAAAGCCGTTTTGATAAACGTATCGGTTATTCGATAGTTTGTACAAATCGTCTCCGATTTTAACATTTACCGATTTTTTCTTTATTTCATTCTTTTCGTCTTTATGAATTGTTAATTTTGCGACAACTTTTCTTTTTGTTGATTTAATTTCTACAACAGAAATAAAAGCATCGTTAAAAGCATTTTCTTCCAAAATTGAATCGACTTCTATTTGTTTAACTAATCCAAGGTCATAAGCCTTTACAGGATTTAAACTGTAAACAAGATTGTACAAATTTCTGTGTGTGGCGGAATATCGCAAAGAACAAAGAGGATTAAGAGTTTCAATCGCTTTTTTTCGGTTGTCTGTTTCCATATTCTGCGGTTCGTCGATAATTACCACAGGGTTTGTAGCCTGCAAAAATTTAATCGGTTCAAGCCCACTTAATTTGTCGTTTGGTCGGTTAATAATATTTTCGTCTTTGGCAAACGAATCAATATTAATTACTAAAATTTCAATGTTGTTGTTAGTGGCAAAGGAACGCAGCATGGACACTTTTGAGCTATCGTAAACATTGTAGTTTACCGGAACGTTGTCGTATAGATTTTGAAAATGCTCAAACGTAATCTCAAGATTTTTAAGCACGCCTTCGCGAATTGCTATTGAAGGGACAACGATAACAAATTTTTTGAATCCGTATTTTTGATTTAGTTCGTAAATTGTTCTTAAATAAACGTAAGTTTTACCTGTGCCTGTTTCCATTTCTACGGTAAAATTCAATCCGTTATCTTCAAAAGCATCACTGTTAACAACCTCTAATTCGTTTTCAGTCTGAACATTAATTAAATTGTGGAAAATTTGTTCGTTGGAAATAAACAATTTATTGCCAATTCCGTTTATCTCATTAAATAAGTTGTTTTCTTCCATCGTAAAAATCTTACCATAATCTCCATCGTCTTTTGTTTGTCCGATAAAAATATCAACAATAGACTTTATTGCACGTAGTTGGTAATCTAAATTCGATTCAAAATTTAATTTCATCTAATTATTTCCCCACGAAGTTTTGTCACGATTTTTATCTTCCACAAACGAGCAAAACCAAAAATCGCGCCAAAACACTTTTGTGTTTTCTATCGTCCTAACCCCGAGCTGAAGCTCGGGGTTAATGAAATGTTGCTCATGTAGAGCTTTGTTAAAATTACTTTGTACGCTTTGTTTTTCGGTAATCCGTAACAAGTCTCAACCTTAACCTATAAACAAAAAATAACAGAACAATCAGCCATCCAATCATCCAGCCATCCAACCATGCAATCAATCTAATCCTCACGCATTCATCACCTACCTACCGCCTACCTGCCGGTAGGCAGGGCAGGCAGGTTCATAAATAATATCATTTACTTGGGTGTCTTAAACTTAGTCATGTCTGTTTCATTTATTGAATATTCCAATTTAATTCCTTTTGTCTCAAAACTTTTTCAATTACGTTTTGTGTAATGCACCTCGGACAAATTTCTCAGTCTTTCGGCTGCTTCTTCCGGTGTAATGTCCCTTTGAGCTTCGGCAAGCATTTCGTAGCCAACCATGAATTTCCTCACACTTGCGGAGCGTAATAACGGCGGATAAAAATGCGCGTGTAATTGCCAGTGTTCATTCCCTTCCTCGTCGAAAGGCGCACCGTGCCAACCCATTGTGTAAGGGAAAGACGTCTCAAAAAGATTATCGTATTTGACCAAAAGCCTCTTCAATATTTTTGCAAGATTTTCTTTTTCCGATTCCGTTAAATCCGTCATGCGTTTAACGTGACGCTTCGGCAGAAGCATTGTTTCATAAGGCCAAATTGCCCAGTAAGGCACAATTGCCACCCATTCTTCATTTTCCTCAACAATTCTCTCGTTCATTTCAAGTTCTTTTTTCAAGTAACTCACAAGCAAGACTTCGCCTTGCGTTTCAAAATATTTTTTCTGGTTTTCATTTTCTTTGTACGGTTCGTTTGGCAGTGAAGAGCTTGCCCAAATTTGTCCGTGAGGATGTGGATTGGAAGCGCCCATTATTTCGCCGCGGTTTTCGAACATCTGTA
>WFQV01000146.1 GCA_015486905.1 Melioribacteraceae bacterium
GGTCGCCAACCTTCCAAATCAATATTAATTCCAACACGTATTACTTTATAAGGTGCCAAGAATCCATCTTCGATACCCTGCTTAAGCGAATAAGTGTAAATTGGCTCGCCGAAATATTCTATATTTGAAACTTCTCTAGTTTCTTTAGGAGTAGCTGTTAAACCGATGTGTATGGCCGAATTAAAATATTCAAGAATTTCCCGCCATGCGCTGTCTGCCGCTGCGCTGCCGCGATGGCATTCATCAACAACGATTAAATCAAAAAAATCAGGGCTGAATTCTTTGTAAGCGTCTTTATCTTCATTGTAGTTAGTCAAGCCTTGGTACAAAGCGAGATATATCTCAAACGCCTTATCGATTTGTTTTTTACGGATAACCGTCATACGCTCTTTAAAATGTTTAAAATCTCCGCGTTTAGTTTGATTGATTAAAGCATTACGATCAGCTAGAAACAGAACCCGCTTTACTGTTTTGCTTTTCCACAAACGGTAAATAATTTGGAAGGCTGTGTAAGTTTTACCTGTACCGGTAGCCATTACAATTAAAACGCGGTTTTGTCCGCGGGCAATGGCTTCGACGGTACGGTTAATGGCAACCTGCTGATAATAGCGTGGCTTTCTGCCGGAGCCGTCAAAGAAATAGTCAAATGAAGCAATCTGCTCTTGTTCATGCGTTTCAATGTTTTTGAATTTTTTGTATCGCTGCCAGAGTTCGTCCGGAGATGGGAAAGGTTCTAGCGGTAATTCACGTTCAATTTTCCCATTTAAGTTAGAACGATCGTGTTCCAGAAATCCGTCGCCATTTGAACTGTATGCGACGGGAATGTCCAGAATTTCAGCATATCCTAAAGCCTGTTGCATTCCGGAGCCGATAGAATGGTTATTGTCTTTGGCTTCAATTACAGCAAGTGGAATATTAGGTTTGTAGTAAAGAATAATATCTGCTTTCTTACCTTTGCCTCTTTTGGTTTTAATGCCCTTTACGTAAATCCTTCCTTCCGTGAAATAAACTTCTTCACGAATTTGTTTTTGAATATCCCAGCCGGCTTTTTCCAGGGCGGGAATAATAAATTTGGTAACAATGTCTCTTTCAGTCAAATCCCTTTTTAAATTCATATCAAATCCGAAGTGTTCTAGAACCTGTAATGGGACGATAATTTAAAAAGATTAGTATTTCTTTTCTGAATGTCATCATTTTACATATAAATAATTTACATATTTAGCATTTCCAATTTCAAAATAATTTTAACCTCTTCACTCATATTTTTAATTTACAGATATTTTTTAATAATTACAAATATTCTTGTTTTTTTGTTTTTTCCCTTAAATATTGAACATGGTTAAAATAGTACAGGTTTAAAATCGGTGGCAAAAATAAAAAAGAAAAAACGAGAAATAAGAAATCCGACTCCGCCTTAGCTTCGCTTGCCTGTCCCGCATTTGCGGGGGCTACGCCGCGACAGGTCTGTCTTCGTTCTGCATCTTGCGGGAATACGCCGATAGAGGTGGTTTTCGACAGACGCAAGAAGCAAGACGTTAGTCCCATTGTTAGTGGAAAGTTGAAAATGGAAAGCGGAGAATTAAATACTTCGATACCTTCGGCATCGTTTTCTCTTTTTATTAATTTTTTCTAAACACCTTCGACCCCCCACACTTGACTCCGTCAAGGTCGGGGTCTGTTACGAGTTTGCATTTTCAATTAAAAGAAATCTCAGTTTTTTCCCTAAGTAGAAGTGAACGCGAACCCCGAAGAGTTTACCCCGCAAAATGCGGGGGGGGTCAAGTTATTTCCTATCTACCCGAAAACTCTGCTCACAATTCATAGGTTTCAAACTGTGGGTGTAGAAAGAAAAAAAATCGTGACAAAACGTTTAACGGAAAAAAGGAATAAAATCCTTTTGCCACAAAATTTAAACTTGTACCGTTGAAATTAGTGACAAAACTTTGAAGGAACAAATACAAAGAAATGTTCTGGAAAAACGAATGATGTGAGTGGCCAAATTGGGTAACCGTAGGAAAGTTATTTAACAAACTTACCGAACAAGAGGGTTTGCCCGAGGGGTAATACGGAGCCTTCTTTCGGTTCGTTTGTAATGCGGAACAGCTGGATGCTCTTTTTAGGTAAAGTCGGAATGTTAAAAATGTAATAGTAAAATTTATCGTTTTTTTGCGGTAGTACATCGAGGGAAAGAGATTTCCCTTCCGTAACGAGCCAAAGTTGGTAAGCCTCGTCCTCCTTAAGTTGAGGGGAATTTTCCAGTATTAGGATTCCGTCGCCCGAGCGAAAAGAAATTAAAAGTCTTCCCATTGCTTTAGGATATTTTTCGCTGCCTGTCAATTCCACAACCGAGATTTCTTTTTCTTTTAAAAACTGCAAAAGCTCTTTGTAATCAGTTACCATCTTCTTACTTAATGCCAAATCTTTCTGCAACTTTTTAATTTGCTTTTCTTGTGTTTGCACTTTAGTTTGAAGGTTTTTTACCGACCCGCTAAAGAGGAAATAAATAGCAATGGCAATTACAAAAAAAGTAATTGTAAGTATCCAGGGCAATTTTGAATGAGTTGATTTTTCACCTCCTTCGTAATAACTCTCTTCTGTCGGAGTCTGCTTGCGGTGAATGCGTTCTTCGGAGGAAGCTTTCTTAGAGGGAATTTCTTCTTCGGCTGTTTTTTTTCTTCTACGTTCTTTTTCTTTTACTTCACTTATCTTCTTTGCTTCTAATATTTCTCTTGTTCCCAGCGTGGGTGTAAGCTGTTCAAAATGAGCTTCCTCGGTTTCTTTCCGGATTCTTTTTTCCTCTTCAAGTTTTTCGGCTTCCAGCGCCTTCTTTTTTTGCTCTTTTATTTTCTCTTTTATTTCATCTTGCAGAGTAATTAATTTTTTGGCAATTTCGGATTTTAATGCCGGGCGCGGTTTTTCAATTTCCAAAATTATAGGTACAAGCGCTAAAGTATTTTGCAGCTCACCTAATTCCCTTAACGGAAGTTCGCCTCCTTTGCGGTAATATTCTTTGAACTGAATAAAATTTTCTCTATCGAGGCAACCGGCAGCGTAAGCACTAATTATTTCAGTTATTTGATTTTCCGCCATGCCACTTCCTCAATTAGAAAGAAGATTTTCTTTAAGATTAATTACCGCAGTCATTATTTTCTGCCTAACCGTTTCAACAGGAATATTTAACTTTTGAGAAATTTCTTTAATAGTGTAGCCCTCGTAATAAGCCAAGTGAATGACGTACTTTTGCGTATCGGTTAATTTTGAGAGGGCTTTTTCCATTGCTGGTTGTACTTTCAGAGCAGTTTCCAAATCCAAAGAATCGATTTCCTTTGAAAGCATCGGTAAGATAAAATAATCTTCATATTCGTCGTTGTAGTAGTTTGTTTCCGCAGCGCTGCGCGTTCTTCTCAACGAATCCATGGCACGGTTACGCGCAAGGGTTACAAGCCAAGTGTAGGGGGAGTCCGCTTTAAAATCGTATTGATCAATCTTACGCCAAATAATTGTGAAGACTTCAACCAAAATCGATTCCGCTGTGCTTTCGTCCGGGGCAATCTTTTTAATAATTGTGTAAAGTAAAGGGGAATAACGATCGTACAATTCTTCCAAGGCACGTGAATCGTACTTGGCAACCCTGCGAATTATTTCGCTATCGCTCAGATTATTGTACTTTCCCAAAATTACCTATTAAAATTATTTTTAATCAGACGTAAAAGTAAAATTAAGGCAAGTAAAAATCAATTAAACTATGAATTTTTATTGTGAGTTAATTGTAAATGCTACATTAAATACAGTACGGTTTCGGTACAAGTTTAAATTTGGTTGCAAAAAAATTTTTAGCTTGTCTTTCCCTCTTGAACGTTTTGTCACGATTTTTGACAATACCCAAACGGTGAAATTCAAAAATCTCGCCAAAACTTTTATTGCTGTTTTTGTTTGTTGCATCCACGGGTTGAAACCCGCGGCTAATGAGACGTCCTCTGCCAAGGAGGGGTAAACTCCGTGGGTGCTAAGAAAAATTTGATTTTTTCGGGGTTTTCCTAAAAGCACTGTTCAGTCATTGAAAGAAATTCCTCAAAATGTGGAAGAGCGGTCAATCTGTGTGATATTGTTTTTAAGCATTTTACCGCATTGTTCGCATTTCTTATTTTTTCCTAACCCACCCTTTCCCTCCCTTCCCGAAGTGAGGGCTAATTCTTTGTGTGTTTTTAGAATCTCGCCCCGCAGAATGCGGGAAAGGGTGAATAGGTTTGAAAAATGAACATCTTCAAAAGGGCTGAATGTTTTTAGAAAACAATAACGAAAAATAAAAATGATGCCGAAGGTTTCGAAGTGAAGATTTCAGTCCTTTTAGAGAGCTGGTTGAGTAGGCATGTTGCCACGCTCCAACACAATTATTCCATTAACCAACATCTTCAGCTGTTGGGAGGCAGAGTAAAAGGAAAAATCAGTAACCTGTTTACAGGTTTTAAGGTAGCATACTTTTACAGGGTGGGAAAACCAGTGAACTGGTTTTGGGCGTACGAGGTTTGTTGTACATCCCCACGGATAAATCCGTGGGTTAATGGGATTTTAAATTCCGTGCGTCCCGTAGTTTGCGGGACAAATCAATATACGCTACGAAAATCAAACAATCCAATTGTCCAACCATCCATCCATTTATGCAATCATGCATCCATCCAACTTGTCGTGAGAAGTCGGATTTTTTGTTTCTTCTTTCTTATTTTTTTTTAATTTTTTGCCACCGATTTTAAACCTGCACCACGGCTTCTAATTAAGACTGTTCATTTTTCAATTACTTTTTCCTTGCAATAATAAGGAAAGTTGATTTCCAAGCTATTTTCTCGGTTACGTTTCGTAAGAATTTCCGCTTTAACATCGATTGGTTCGGTCGCACCTTGTGACCGCTGCGGATATGCAAAATTTCGTATCCTTGGTTTTTTAACAATGCCTTCAAAGTTTTTGGTTCGTAGTAAAAGAGATGATGCGATGTATCGTAATATTTGCCTACATGTTTTTTTCGTATGCCCCATTTTTCAAGACGAAACTTTATTCTTGACGAGAGACTTTTAATATTCGGTAAAACAATAAATAAAATTCCTTCCCGTCTCAAAAGGGAGTTAATTATTTTCAGATAAGCCATGGGGTCTTTCAAATGTTCGAAAACATGATGCATTGATATTAAATCAAAATTCTTCCCGTCCCAATTTATTTTTTCGAAGTCCCCGCAGAATATTTTAATGTTGAGCTTTTTGCTGAAGTGTTCAACGGAATTACAATCAACATCAAAGCCAAACACTTCCCATCCCCGCTTTTTAGCTTGGTTAAGAAGATGCCCTTTACCACAGCCAATATCCAGAAGGGCACCTTTTTGCGGAATGTATTTTTCTAACAAAGACAAATAAAAATTGTGCCCGTAAGATAACGGTTCGTCCCACTCGGGTTCTTCTTTTGTGTAGTGGGAATAGTAGTCCGCCAAGAATTCATCGGTGTATTGAGGATTCATAAACTGGACACCGCAGTCGTCACATTTGTAAATCTCGTTACCGCGGAAATCTTTGTGATAAAATCGAATATTGGAAGAGCCACATAGTTTGCATCTTTCCAATTTTTCATCGTATTTCTTCATTCGTTAGCCTGATTTTATTTTAATTTATTAGGCGAAAATTTCTTTACTTCTCCTGACCAAAAGATAATAAAAATAATTGTGTGGTTACAAACAAATTTCGTTCATATTAGCGAGTACCCTCGCAAAAATTCCTCGGTAGTCATTCTTTTTCTGCCTTCGGGCTGAATTTCTAAAATTTGAAGAATAGAATCTAAGCAGCCGACAAAAACTTCCTTCTTGGTTTGTTTAATTTCTCCAATTCCTAATTTCCCCTCTTTAACTGTTTTAGCTTTGAAGACTTTGTAAATTTTCCCACCTCTCTCAAAAAATGCGCCGGGCGAAGGAGAGAGCCCTCGAATTAAATTATTGATTTCATCTGCCGGTTTATTCCAATCTATTTTACAAATTTCCTTAGTGATTTTAGGCGCTGGGGTTGCAAGTGCGTTATCTTGAGGCAACGGTTGGAAATTACCACGCCGGATTATCTCGAGCGTTTCAAGCGTTGCTTCAGCCCCCAAAGCGCTTAACTTTTCGTACAGAGTGCCTAAGTTGTCATTCTCGTCAATTGCAATTTTCTTTTGTAAAATAATATTCCCTGTGTCAACTTTCTTTTCTAAGAAGAAAGTAGTAACACCGGTCTCCTTTTCTCCCTTTATTAAAGCCCAATGAATAGGAGCGGCACCTCTGTATTTTGGAAGGAGCGAAGCGTGTAAATTGAATGAACCTTTCGGCGGAATCGAATAAACAGCGAAGGGTAAAATCTTAAATGCAACAACGACAAAAACATCGGCTTTAAAGGAGCGGAGTGTTGTTAAGAATTTTTCTTCTTTCAAATTTTCCGGCTGAAGTACAGGGATTTTTTTCTCCACAGCAAATTCTTTGATAGGAGAGAAACTTAGTTTTCTCCCACGACCTTTGGGTTTGTCGGAGACGGTCACAACGGCGAGGATTTGATTTTCGCTATTGTAAATTTTCTTTAGTACCGCAACGGCAAAGTCGGGTGTACCGAAAAATACGATTTTCATCTGATTATTTCCCTACAAAGTTTTGTCACGATTTTTATCTTCCCCAAACGAGCAAAACCAAAAATCGCGCCAAAATACTTTAGTTTTTTCTCTCGTCCTAACCCCGCGCTAAAGCACGGGGTTGTCGCTTATGTGAAGCTGTGTTCAAATCATTCCGTACACTTCGTTCTTCAGCAATCTGTGACAAATCTCAACCTTAATCTCTAACCAAAAAATAACAGAACAATCATCCATCCTGTCGTGACGTAGCCAGAGCGCAGCGAGAGCGAAGTCAGATTATCCAATCATCCATTTATGCAATCATCCAATAAATTTGCTCATCACGCAGCATTCACTCGTAATAAAAAATGAAAATGCAAATAATGAAGAGTTGTTCCGAAGTTTTCAATCCGTTAAAGTTTTCTTTCGGTAATCGGGTAATCTACTTTTTCTTTACGGGCAATAATATTGTTCAGTTTTTTCTGGAGCTTTTTTTTCACTTTCGGTTCCACCCTGTCGGGAATCATTTTGCCTATTAAGTGATCATATTCGTGTAAAATAACACGTGCCAAAAGGTCGTCGGCTTCCAACATCTGCTCATTTTCGTCCGTGTCCAAATATTTTACTTTAACGATTGCAGGTCTTTCAACATCCGTTCTTAAATTTGGTAAACTTAGGCAACCTTCTTCCATTATTTCCACTTCTTCCGAGACTTCCAAAATAACAGGGTTAATCATAGTAACAGGCTTAACGTTCTTGTAGTCATCCATTACGCTGAGATCAACAATAAAAATCGATTTTGTGCTCGCCACTTGATTTGCGGCAAGCCCTATGCCGTAAGCATTGTGCATCGTCTCGTACATATTTCTAATCAGACCTATTGTTTGGTCGTCTATTTGATTAATAGGGTTTGTTTTTTGACGTAAGACCCTATCGCCGAAAACCGTAATTGGTAATATTGCCATTTATGAATTTCCTTTTACTTCTGTTACTCGTTGCTCTAATACTTCCGCACGCAAGTCCCTACAAAGAATAACTTCCGTAGCGAAAAAAAACATTCTAATGTTGACTCGAAAAATAATTAAAATTTGTTGAAGAAGAAACGTAAAGGCTAAGAAATAAAAAGGCGTTCTGGGAATTCCCCAGCCTATTATATTGTAAAGAATCAGACCGAGAATACCGGTGAAGGCAATTAGAAAAAAAACTCCGAAAACGATATTGAAATTTTTAAAAATAAACTTTACGGTATTTTTAATCTCCTCCAAAACTTTTAATCTGTTGTTCGCGGCAAGGGCAACTTTAGTGTAATCGGAGATGATTGTAATCAAACCGATAAAGAAAAGGAGCAAAAGGTAGCGGAGCAATCTGAAAATAAAAGCCGGTAAATAAGAAGCTGAATTGTAAAAAGGAAGCGTTGAAATTTTACCCGAATAATAGTAAAGCAAAAAAATTGCGGCATAGAAAAGAGTTGAAATTAAAACCACCTTAATAAAGCGGTACCAGTAACGCACCCCTCCGTAAAAGAAATCCACCCAATGATTTTTTTGTGGAGTGACAAAAACCGAAATCAGCCCACCGGCATAAAATGTGTTGAGCAAGATGTAAATAAGTACTACGCCGTAAAGCAAAAGCGGAATTTGTTCAAGCTCCAAATTGTAATTGTGATAAAATTGTAAAAGCCAAACGTAATCGAAATTTCTTGCCAGTTCGTCGCTCATCAAGGAATGTCCGATATCAACCGTAAGCAAACCGTAAATTGAAACAGAGAGGACTAAAGCCAAGAGTGCGTTGGTTCCCCACAAAAGAATTGTAAATTTCTGATTGTAAAAAAGCAGACGCCCGCCTTCCGAGAAAACATGTTTTACTTTCATCCCGCACTTCCCATAATCATTAATGCATTTTGTAGCCAGAAGAACCACCTTACGGTAAGGGAAATTTTCCCACGGTAGCGGGATCTCAAAGTGTAAGAATTGTTGGAAAAGTTAACGTCGAAGAGATTAATCCTTTTAGGGTCCAAATTGGCGGCTACGACCGGTGCGGTGGATTTGAAATGAAATATTTTGTAACGTTTCCTTCCTTTCCAAATCAAATAAAGTGTATCCTTCGAAGTGTAAACTTCGATTCTGTGTGGGAAATAACCGTCGCCTAACCTCTCGGCAAACAGTTCGTACTCGTTCTTGCCGGTTTTTTTAATGTAACGTATTCGATCATCGAAAACTTTTGTCGAGTTGAATACTTCATTCTTAAACCATTTTAAATCCGTATGTTTTGCCAGAAGCAGATTCCAGAAGTCCTTTCCTTTAGGATGTTTGAATTCAAACTTTGCTGCGTATTCACGGATCAAATCGAAGAAATTTTTCTCACCTAAAAGTCTTTCCAAAACGTAAAACATTAACTCGGGTTTGTAATAGGAATTTACAACGTAGGAAAGGCGCGTCGGGAACTTGTAGGAAGTATCTGAAATTGTCCCTACAGTTAAGTCTCTGTAATACAGTTTTAATGCTCTTGAGTATTCGGGATAGTCATTCATTCCGAGAGTGTAAACAACAGGTATGTCACTAAACGAAAGATAGTTAATTCCGTAAATGGGAATGTAGCCGAGAAATTTGAAAGTTAATTTACCTTTAGAGTAATATTTTTCAATTATCTTACTTGCGAAATAAGAAGTAAAACCTTCGTCTAACCACGCCTCCTCGGTTTCGTTATTTGCTAAAATGCCGTAAAAGAATTGATGTGTAAATTCGTGGGCTACTAATTTTTCGGGCGAGTGCGTGTTAAGCGGCGAAAACAATTGCGCACCGACCGTAATCAAGGTAGGGTATTCCATTCCGCCGCAACGGCTTGTGGGCGGCACGTCAACAATAGTAACCTTTTCGTAAGGATATGAACAGATGTTATTTTCAAAGAAGTCCAACGAATGGAAAACCGTTGTAAAAATCCTATCAATGTATTTTTCGTCCGTTGGGAACAGAAACAATTCGGTTTTTATTTTGCTTCCGTCCTTGCGAACAAAATATTTTACCGAATCGATTATTTCATCCGAGATTACCCAGGCAAAATCGTGCACGGCGTTCTGAACAAACCGCCAAGTAAAATTCCGACCATCTTTTTTCAATTTTTCCCTTACACCCGTGGCTGCAACTTTGAAGTGTTGAGGAGCGGTAATGCTTACGTCGAAGTTTGAGAAGTCGGAGTAAAAATTCAAATGCGGAAAGTATTGGTGGCAGTTCCATTTACCTTTTTCAAAAATCCCGGGCTTTGGATACCATTGTGAAACAACGGAAAAATTCGTCCCGGCTGCGTAACCGAACCTTTTAACCGACTTGGGAATTTTAAGAGAATAACAGAACTCAATGTTTACACTGTCGTTAGGGTTAATGTTAAAAGGCAACGTTACCCTTGCAACGGTGCTGTCGTAAGGATTTTTAACATCCCGTTGAACGAATTGCAATTTGTATGTTTGACCGTTGAGTTTGAACGACTTAATATTTAAATAGGTTTTCGATTCGGAATTCAAATAATACTCTGAAGCAAAAAGGGTTCTGTTGCTTTTGTAAGCATTTGCGTAAAAGTGAAAGTACATTTCTTTGGTTGGATAACGGGTTAAATTCCGCCAAACGATTTTTTCCGCAACGTTAATTTTTTTCGGATTGTTATCGTAGAAAATATTGAATCTGTAATTCGCAACCGTGACAGCCTTGCTTTCTGATATCTTTCTTAAACCGTTTTTGAAATTGCCGGGATTATTTTCCCCTAATGATTTTTTTACAATAGTTTCCGGCGTTGAAACTAAAAGAGTTGCAATGCTAAATAATGAAAAGGGAATAAACCAAAATAAACTTTTTAATTTCACTTTTATTTTCTTATTAAATAACTAAGGCTAATTTACAATTTTTCAAATTAACAAATAAATTCATTTGAGGCAAGGGAATTTTAAGAATCATTTAGTCGGCAAGAGAATGGTACAGGTTTAAAATCAGTGGCAAAAAAAATTAGAAAGAAGAAACAAGAAATGAGAAATTGTTTTCGTTAGACGCAAGAAGCAAGACGTGAAAAGTTTGAGGTCATTCGAGTACCCGTCAATAGTAATTCATACGATATTCGTTTAGAGGTTTAGTTCGCCTTCGGCGGTTTAGAAGTTTAGGGGTTCAAAGGGACCAAGGGACAAATGGATGATTGGATGATTGGATAGCAAATTACAGAGGAAAGAAAATTTTTAATTCTTAACATGCCTACCGCCTGCCTGACGGTAGGCAGGGCGGGCAGGTTCTTAATTCATAATTTTTAATTGAATAAATCTGTGTTCTATTGTCCAATCAGCGGAAATCATAATCCATCATGAAAATCTGCGTCCTATTTCCAAATCCGTGAATATCCGTTTAATCCGTGTTATCCGTGTTCTATTAAATCAGCGTCCTATTAC
>WFQV01000147.1 GCA_015486905.1 Melioribacteraceae bacterium
CTCTATTACCGCTGCGTTAAAAGAAATGAAAAAAATCAGAACCGAGGAAATCTCGGAAGATGAGCTTAACTCCGTTAAAGAATATATGACCGGAAGTTTTGCAAGAGCATTGGAGAATCCCGAAACAATTGCGAACTTTGCTTTGAACATAGAGCGTTACAATTTGCCGAAAGATTATTACCAAAATTATTTAAAGAATCTCAACGCCGTGACGGTTGCCGACGTTCAAAGAATGGCAAGGCAATACGTTAAACCGAACAATGCTTACATATTGGTTGTCGGCAATGCGGCTGAGGTAGCCAAAAAGTTGAAGAAATTCAGTCTAATCGGCAAAGTAACTTATTACGACACTTACGGAAACAAATACAACCCCTCGTTGAAAAAACTTCCCAAAGGCATTACAGCACAAACAGTGCTTGACAACTACGTGAAAGCAATCGGCGGTAAAGAGAAGCTACTTTCCATTAAGGACAAAACAACCAAGATGAGCGGGGAAGTACAGGGAATGAAAATATCAATGACAATTTCCCAAAAAGAGCCGAACAAATATTACCAATTTATGGATGCTGGTGTCTTTCAGCAGAAGACAGTTTTTGACGGCAACAAAGGTTACTCCGAAGCAATGGGACAAAGGAAAGCCATTGAAGGCGACAAGCTGAAAATGATGAAGATGCAAGCAGACCTTCACTCAATTCTTAATTACGACAAATACGGCATTAAAGTTAAATTAACCGGATTGGAAAAAGTAAACAACGAAGACGCTTACAAAATGGAACTCGAGACCCCTTGGAATACAAAGATGACCCAATATTTCTCGGTTAAGACCGGGTTGCTATTAAGGCAGACAGTCCCCGTTTCAACACCGCAGGGATCTTTCACACAAACAATTAATTTCTCGGATTACAGAGATGTAAACGGTTTGAAGTTCCCGTTCAAACTTGAACAACAAATGGGACCGCAGTCAATCACTCTTAAAGTTGATTCGATTGAATTAAACAAAGGCCTGAGCGACGATTTGTTTAAGGTGGATTAAAATCCTTTTAAATGGTCACAAAAAAAGCCGGGCGTGAACCCGGCTTTTTCTTTTTACGAATTAAACGCAAACTACTTTAACAAAATCATTTTTCTTACAGTGTAGAAATTCCCGGCTTTGAGAGAGTAGAAATAGACTCCGCTGCCAAGATTCTTTGCGTTAAAGTTTACCTCGTAAATGCCGCTTTTCTTGTAACCGTTTACTAATGTTTTTACTTCCTCTCCAAGAAGATTGTAAACCTTCAACGTAACAAACGATTCGTTCGGAATAGCATATTTAATTACCGTTGTCGGATTAAACGGGTTCGGGTAATTTTGGAACAGCTTGTAATTATCGATTACAATTCCTTCGCCGTTTTCAACCGAAGTAACCGGCTCTTCATTTAAGTCGGCATCCGCTGTAGCTTCAACGTTTTGAGAATAATCAAGAGTAACGTTCTGTGCCGATGCTTCTTTAAATCCGACTTTTTCGAAATACAAACTGTAAGAACCCGGAATCAAACCGTCTATTCTGTAACTTCCGTCCTTTTCGGTTGAGGAAGACGCCGCAATGTTATTGTTCGTATCCACAGCGTAAACCATAACGCCTTCAAGCGGGTTGCTCGAGTTATCCTTAACATATCCTCGAATCAAACCGAAACCGCTGTCCTGGCGTGAGTGCAGTGTAAAATCGATTCCGTTTATTGTGGTATTGTCACCAATAACCAACGTATCGGCTTTTTTCCAGCGGAACGTCTGTTCGCTGTCGGCTCTGTAAAACGTAGGCACGAATCCGCCGCGAGCCATTGCAAAGGCAATGTATTTACCCGGAACAACGTTTGTAAACTGGTAATTTCCTAACGAGTCCGTAAGTGCAATTCTTCTGTGCCGCGGTTTTCTGTGGTTATCCTTTAATCTGATTAAAGCAACAACTGCTTGCAGCGGCGTTGAGTTTTCGTCCGTTACTTTTCCGCCAAGAAGATTTTCATAAGTGGGTTTGGAATCGGCAACGAAATTTATGCCTTGAACGTCTCCGTCAATAAAAATCTTGTCGGCTTCTCTGAAGTCTTTCTTGTCATTGTAAAATTCGGGTTTGTACTCCCGCCTATTGAACGGTCTCATAAATACCGCAACGGAATCCCCTTTTACTACTTTAACCGAGTAATTTCCAAGCGAGTCGGTAAATCCCGGTTTGGAAATCCGCGTAA
>WFQV01000148.1 GCA_015486905.1 Melioribacteraceae bacterium
GACTGGGGTAGAGCTATGTGTTTCTCCCATACCTATTATAAATTAAAACGCTTCCCGCTTTTGGAAAGCAAGGGTTGAATTTTGAATCTTTCGGCTTGCAAAAGATAGAAACCGGACAATCAACATTTGAATAGACTAACTGCGAAGCAGTTCAATTCACAATAGCCCCGAATCTTACAAAAGATCGAAACTGGATAATTTATATTTGAGCAAACTAACTGCGGAGCAGTTAAATTCATAATAGCCCCGAATTTGATTCGGTGGTAAAGAAAGAAAGGAGAAACGCCAACTGCGAAGCAGTTGAATTGACGTAATCTGCAATCGATTGTAAATTTTACTTTACGCCTGTTAACTCATCTTTACAATAAATCCATTTGTTTCCAAGTAAAAAACTTAAAAACTTCGAAAAATCGGTATTTAAACATTGCTTTTATTCAGGCACGGATATTGTTCTTACCTTTCAAAAAGATAACGGTAAACATTTGAAAAAAGAAAAATTTAAATCATTGCTGATATTAGAACCGGATAAAAGTTTAAGAAAAGGACTTGCCGTGGGGTTGTTTGATGTTTTTTGGGAAATAACTTCATTGTCAAATCCCGATGAAATAATCAACAGTTCAAAACAAAAGAATTTCTCGTTTATAATTACGGGGACTGCATTCGAAAATTATAATTCCAATGAAATAATTAAGAAGTTAAGAATCCGTTATCCGTTGGCAAAATTATTTATTATTTCAGATAAAAACGATCAAAAATCAATAAAAGAATTGAACGAGTTGAATCCCCAAAAAATCTATTCAAATCTTTTCGACTTAAAAGAACTTATCAACGATATAAAACAAATCTATGACAATTAGGAGGTTTATTATGAAGAATCTATTTACTTTTTTTGCAATATTAACTTTGTTTTCAGCGTCGAGCGGATATGCTCAGATAACGCTTACAGCAAGTGATTTTGCAAATATTTATGCTGAAGGGAACAGTTATTCTACATATTTTGACGTGGCAACAAGTTCGGTTGATATCGGGAAACCCGGCGGAGGGAACACTTGGGATTTTTCTAATTTTAATAATTCTTCTTCTATGACGGTGGTCATGGTCGCTCCTTCATCAACGCCGAAAGCTTCAAAATATTCCGGTGCAAACTATGCGACTTTTGTAAAAGACAGCGTTGGAGATGATTACGGGACTTACTCCTACTATCATCTCGGAAATAATTTTGAAATGTGCGGAAGCTATTTAAAATCGGAAATTGTTGCCGGCACCGTAAGCGAAGCAGAATCACATTTTACGCCTTTTGAAATTTCAACAAAACTTCCTTTAACAGCGGGCGTAACATGGACTCAATCGTACGAAGCTGTAGTTAATACAACCATGCCTCCTTTACCTCCTATAAACGAAACGGACGACGTAACTTTCACTAGAACGGCGGACGCTTGGGGAACAATGATTATACCCGGGAAAACGGAACCAATTGAAGCGCTCAGGATTCGTCTTGACGAGAGAAGAGTAATGCACACTGCGGGCGGTGATAGTTATATAAGATGTATCGGTTACGAATTTGTAACTAAGTCATACACAACCGTTGGGATTACTTTAGCGGATACTTTATCTCCGGATCACGGCGTTGTCGATATTGTAGGAGGCGGTTGGGGAGTTTCTTCAGTAACTGACGTGCGGGATGATAATTCTGTTGCAGATAATTTTAGATTGGAACAAAGCTATCCGAATCCTTTCAACCCTGTTACGACAATTAGTTTTTCAATTCCCAAAAGCGGATTTGTTTCCTTAACTGTTTACAATTCAATCGGGCAGAAAATAAAAAAACTTGTCGATTCTGAGCTTTCAGGAGGAAATTACCAAGTGCAGTTTAACGCTGCGAATTTACCGAGCGGAACGTATTTCTATCGTCTTAAAACCGGAGATTTTGTTCAAACAAAGAAATGTATTCTAATAAAATAAGAACTGTTTAATAATCAAAAATACATTTAAAATTAAAACGGAGATAAAAATGAAAAGAAAAATTTTATCCATAGCAATTACATTAATTCTGATGTTCTTTCTATCAAGCTGCTCAAAGAACGACGATAACCCTGTAGCTCCGAATCAAAAGCCGCAGCCGGTAAAACCGGCGACGCCGCAGATTCAACTTCCGCAGAGCGTATCAAATTCCAACGACCCGCACGCCGCTCAAGCAAAGGGTTTTGCCGCAATGGCAAACAGTATAGGGCAGTACGGTTCTTACTTTACACCGCCGGCTAGTGCGCTGGGGAAAACAGCGGACGATAGCTGGGATTATAATTGGAACATCGATAATTTAATTATTACGCTTCATTACAAAAAAAATGACAATGGATATTCATGGGTTGTTATTCTTAACGGAACAGACGACAACAGCGTAGTATATTCTGATTGGAAAATGATTGAAGCTCAACAAAATTCCGACGGCTCAAGCGGCTCGATGACGGTTTACGCGGAAAATTCTACCGACCCCGAATTTGAATTCTCGTGGACTAACGACGGAAACGGCAATGTTACGTTCGAGTATATTTCCTACGGAGAATCCGGCGGTAAGTTAAATATTGCTTTAAATCCCGACAACTCCGGCTCAATGCAACATTACGAAAACGTAAACGGACAATATGTAATGACATTAAAAATTACCTGGTCATCCTCCGGCGGGGAGTGGTGGGAATATGACAGTAAGGGCAACGAGATTGGACACGGAACATTTTAATAAATAAGGGACGGAAAGTCTTTCCGCCCCAAATTTTTTATTCACTTAAATTAATTATTATTTTAAACGGAGAAAAATTATGAAGAAAATTTTTGATTTTTTGACAGTTATATTATTTCTAACAATTCTTATTTCCAACAAAACTCAAGCGCAGTATGAGGTAAACAAACATTATCTTGGCCCCGAAATCGGATTTGTATTTAATAGCTCTACTCTTCAGTTCGGAGCTAACTATGAATATGCCCTGCACATGCAAGATATCGGGAATATCGGCGTCGGGGGAATTTTTCGCTATTGGAGTTTCGGTGACGCGGATTGGCATTATACCGACATTGTTATTGGAGGGCAGGGGAATTACCATTTTAAGTTGAAAAACAAAAAATTAGATATCTGGAGCGGATTGGTTTTGGGCTACGATTTTGGTTCGTGGAGTTACGACGGACCTAATTCGGGCTTTTTGGAACCCACTTACGGCGGATTTCTTTTGACCGTAAATGGAGGCGCAAGATATTGGTTTTCGTCGACAATTGCAGTAACCGCAAGGTTAGGATTTGGTTCATTAAGCTACGGTGCGCTTGAAGTCGGAGTTGATTTTAAATTGTAAGAAAAGAATTTAATTTAAAATAAAATCTAATCAACAACAGGTATTTGAAAAGCGGCTTCAATTAATTTCTCAATATTGATTTTATTGAAACAGAGAGCCGAAAATTCCGAATTTTGTTGAATTTAAGCTGTCGTTAAAACCAACGGCAATCATGTCTCATTTTTATTCCTTTATTTGTTTGTGTAGAATTCCCTTTTCCGCTTTTGCGGAATTACTTCTTAAAAATTAAACTGTAGTTAAAGGCGGAGAAGCAGTTGAAAAAATTTATTGAATAGAGTCCTTAAAGCGATTCAATAACTCTTTTTAATTTCCCTTGAATTTCTCCGGCAATCTCTTCAATTGCTATATTGTTGTCCGTAATTAATGCAGCAACGGGGTCAATTGCAGAAACCTCTATTCCTTCTTCTTGCTGCTGAAGCATTACATTGCACGGTAGCAGTACGCCGATTTTGTCGTCGAGTTCCAAAGTCTTTTTGGCAAATGGCGGATTGCAGACGCCGAGTATTCTGTAAGGCTTGTAATCAATATCCAATTTGTTTTTAAAAGCGGCGCTAAGGTTAAAATCCGTAACAACTCCGAAGCCTTCCGTTTTCAGAGCTTCCGAGACTTTTTCCAGCGCCTTGTTCATTGTGGTATCGATTATTTTTGTGAAATAGTAAGATATAATTTTTCTTCGTTTTTTATTTTTTACTTATTTTAAGATTACGTGCATTTATTGCAACAATTAAAGTGCTGAGCGACATCAAAAACGCGCCGGCGGCCGGACTAAGCAAAATTCCCCAACTGTAAAGAACTCCGGCGGCAACCGGAATTGCAAAAAGATTGTAGCCCGTTGCCCAAATAAGGTTTTGAACCATTTTTTTGTATGTTGCCTTTGCAAGTTTAATAATCGAAAGTACATCCAAAGGATTGCTCTTTACAAGAACGATGTCAGCCGTTTCAACCGCAACGTCGGTTCCCGCGCCTATTGCAATGCCGACATCTGCTTGCGCTAATGCCGGGGCATCGTTTACTCCGTCGCCTGTCATTGCAATCACTAAACCTTCGTTTTGAATTTCCTTAACCGTTTTGGCTTTTCCGTCGGGAAGAACTTCCGCGATGTACCTGTCAAGTCCGATTTCATCGGCTACGTATTTTGCTACTTTTTTATTGTCGCCCGTAAGCATTATTGTTCTGATTCCCAATTTCTTAAATTCCGCAATTGCTTCTTTGGATTCTTCGCGAATGATATCTGCCAATGCAATTGCTCCCGCCGGTTTCCCCTCAACAAGGAGAAAGACGACCGTTTTGCCTTGAGCGGATAATTTGTCAATCCTTTCATCTTCGATTTCAATTTTGTTTTCACGTAAATAGCCGGGGCTAAAAACGCCAACCGTCTTTCCTTCAATTACGGCTTTTGCTCCTTTGCCGGGAACGGCAATGAATTCAGTAACAGCGGTAACATTTTTAGCGCTCTTGAAAATTCCTTGTGCAATCGGGTGTTCACTGTTTCTTTCAACGGAAGCCGCTAAATTCAAAACTTCCTCATCAGAAAAATTATTGTCGAAAGAAATAATGTCCGTTACACCGAATTCACCTTTTGTCAGCGTTCCGGTTTTGTCGAAAATAATTGCATTTAAATTCCTCGCTTGTTCAAAAGCTGCGCGGTTTCTAATCAACAATCCTTTCGACGCCGAAATTGCGGTAGAAACTGCCACTACAAGGGGCACGGCAAGACCCAAAGCATGGGGGCAAGTGATTACCATTACCGTTACTGTCCTTTCAAGTGCAAAAGCAAAGCTCTGATTCATTACCGCCAGCCAAATAAACAATGTTACAGCGCCGCCGATAATTGCAATTATTGTAAGCCAAAATGCCGCGCGTCCCGCTAAGTCCTGCGTTTTCGATTTGCTCTCCTGCGCTTCCTTAACCAAATTGATAACTTGGGACAAGAAAGAATCTTTGCCGGTTCTTTCAACTTGAACAACCAAAGAACCTTTGCCATTAATCCCGCCGCCGATAACGCTGTCGCCGACTTTTTTCACAACCGGCTTTGATTCACCGGTAAGCATGGACTCGTTAACCGAGCTTTCCCCCTCAACTGCAACGCCATCTGCGGGGATTTTATCGCCGGGTTTAACAAGTACTTTCTCGCCGGGTTTTAATTCCGAAAGCGAAACGTCTTCGGTGCTGCCGTCCGGCTTTAGCAAGTGAGCATCCGAAGGCATTAAATTTGCAAGCTCTTCCAATGCACGGGAGGCGCCCATCACTGATTTCATCTCAATCCAGTGCCCTACAAGCATAATGTCAATTAATGTTGCAAGCTCCCAGAAAAAGATTTTTCCTTCCAAGCCGAATACTACAGCAGTAGAGTAGAAGTAAGCCACACTGACAGCAACGGCAATAAGCGTCATCATACCCGGTTGTTTTTTCTTCAACTCGTCAATCATTCCCTTTAGGAAAGGATAACCGCCGTAAAAGAAAACGAACGAGGAGAAAATGAACGACAAATAATTATCGCCTGCAAAGCGAATGGACTCGCCAAGCCCCAGGAATTGTTGGATTAGGGGAGATAGTAATAAAATAGGGATTGAAACACCGAGCGAAATCCAAAAGCGCTTACGAAAGTCGGCAATCATGTGTTCGTGGTGGGATGCATGATCTCCATGCTCGCTGTGGCCGCCCGAATGGCTGACGTGCTCATGGGCATGACCTTCGTGCCCGTGGTGTTCATGGTTTCCCTCGTGTGCGCCTTCCGAATGATGTTTATGGCTTTCGTGTTTCTGTTCGCTGTGCACGTGTTTATTATGATTTTCGTGGTTGTGTTCTCCGCCGTGAGCATTATGCTCTTGGTGGGACGTATGTTCTTTGTGGTTGTGTTGAGGGTGATCAAGAATTTCATGATTATCCTCTTGATGCCGGCGCACATGGTTTTTGTGCTCTTCAGCCGATTTATGTTCTTCGTGTTCTTCCATTTTTCTTTCCATTTATTTTCAAATAAAAATTTCTTGCTGTCATTACAGTTTAGACTTAGCGGTGCGTGGCAAATTGCAAATGAAGTTAATCACGCAATTAAAAGTGCTTCGTAGCACAGTTTGCTAATCCCGCCGCAGCCTGCGGTGGGAGGGCAAACTGTGTAGATTTATTTTTATTGAGATTTTTTTTACCTTTTACGCAGATTGCAAGCAATCTACGCTACGAGAAATGTTATGGGGGAAGTAATTCGTCATATTTTCAGCTTTAGCTTACTAAACCAATAGAGTACTTACCCGACAGGCCGGGGCAAGCTATCGCTATGCTCCTTGTACTTAAAGAAATTTTTCATTAACCCTCGGATTTATCCGTAGGGAAGAAGACAAAGAATCTTATTTTGCCCAAAACAGTTCACTGATTTTCCCACCTCGAAAAAACTGTAGACTTAAAACCTGTAAACAGGTTACGGATTCTTTCCTTTACTCAGTAACACAACGGCTGAAGCTATTGGTTAATAAAATAGCAACCCCGTGGCTATCCAAAAGAGTTTACTTTGCCAAAGATGTTGTTTGATTTTGCAGTTTTCTTGTTCTTAACTTATCCTGAGTGCTAAGAAATATTTTTCAGTGTCAGCCCTCTCACTTATGGCGGTAAAAGGTGGGTTGGGGAACAGCTTGCGAGCTGTCCCTACATAAAA
This sequence comes from Melioribacteraceae bacterium, assembly GCA_015486905.1. Lineage (GTDB taxonomy): Bacteria > Bacteroidota > Ignavibacteria > Ignavibacteriales > Melioribacteraceae > WFQV01. The sequence continues at coordinate 6,991 of WFQV01000148.1, forward strand.
GGCACATTGCTTCGCTACTTTGTCTCCCGCATCAGCCCGATAAGTTGAGATTAGGCGATACAGGTCTGCCTTCCTAAGGCTTAGTCGGGATTTACCCTTTCCACCGAAAAGGGAATTACAACTTGTTTGTTTCATCCATTCATCCTTTATGCAATCATCCGACAATATATTTTATTTTAGAAAAAAATTTGGGACAGTCTCACGGACTTTCCCGATTCGTGCCGGGGCTTTTATTTTTTCTCAATCTTCTATTATCTTTGAGAAAAGATTATATCCTTTTATTGAAAGATATTTTTTTATCTGATTATCTTACTCCGAAGTTTTGTCACGATTTTTATCTTTCCCAAACGAGCAAAGCCAAAAATCGCGCCAAAACACTTTAGTGTTTTCTCTCGCCTTATCCCCGAGCTGAAGCTCGGGGTTAATGAGACATCGATCATGTGGAGATTTGTTAAAATTATTTTGTACGCTTTGTTTTTCTGTAATCTGCATCAAGTCTCAACCTTAACCTTAACCTCAATCTCTAATCAAAAAATAAAAGAACAATCATCCATCTTGTCACGGCGTAGTCCCGATTTATCGGGACGAAGACGGACCTGTCACGGCGTAGTCCCGATTTATCGGGACGAAGTCGGACCTGTCACGACGAATCCCGACTTGTCGGGAGAAGTCGGATCATCCAACCATCCAATCATCCAGCCATCCAACTATGCAATCAATCTACTCCTCACGCATTCATAATTCCTAGCGTGGCAAAGCCGGCAACCAATTTCCTAATTTAAATTATTACGGAAAGTTTAAAATATTTTGACAAAAAAAACGAAGATTTGATTGAGGATACTATTTATGCAATCATCCAACAATACATTTTATTTTACAAAAAATTTGGGACAGTCTCAAATTAAATAAATCTAAGGTTGCTTGATGTTTTTTAGGGAGTCCATGATAAATAATTTCAACTAAGTTTGACTTTTTGCCTGAAATAATAC
>WFQV01000149.1 GCA_015486905.1 Melioribacteraceae bacterium
CTTCTTTTTTTAATTTCCCTACGGATGTGAATAGCAATATCAGAATATCTAAAATCTGTGCCTTGAACTTTAGCATCGTTCCAAAGTAAAATTATTTCATCGAATTTTTCGTTTTGTAGAGCTGTAAGAATAGCGCCGTCTTTTTTGCCTAATAATTTGCCCGCATCATTGTAGCCCACAAAGGAAAGCAATATTTTCTTTTGTTTAGCCAAACACTTTTTCCAATAAGATTTAATTACAACTTAAAGAAATATTACATTTTTGTCAATTGTGGTAAGTTCTTGGTTAAAGTTTAAATTTGGTTGCAAAAAATTTTTGTTGATTTTCTCGTTAAACGTTTTGTCACGATTTTTGCCTGTCCCTCCAGCGGCGGGGCTAACTCCAGCGAGCTGACCAAAAATCGCGCCAAAACTAATTTAGTTGTTTTTGTCCTTTACGCCCACAGGTTGAAACCTGTGGTTAATGTTTTCCGTTTTTTTGCCGTTAGTAAATTTAAACCTGTAAATACAGAGAAGGGTAAGCAATCAAATTGTCCCTAGCGCGGCAAGCCGCAATTATGAATGATGAACCTGCCTGCCGGTAGGCAAGTTTTGAATTATGAATTAAAAAATTTACAGCAAAAATATTTTGACAAAAAAACAAAGATTTGAGTGAGGATACTATTCAGCACTTTTGAAGATGTCCATTTTTCAAACCTATTCTCCCTTTCCCTCCTTCCATGCATGGATGGTTGGATGGTTGGATATTGAGCCGTCATTGCGATTCCATAGTATACTTGGGAATACGGACAATCCATTCATCCAATTATCCAATCATCCTTAACTCGGCAAAGCCGGCAACCAATTTCCCAATTTCAATTATTACAAAAAGTTTAAAATATTTTGACAAAAAAAAGAAGATTTGATTAACGATACTATTCATCCAATCATCCAGCACTGTAAAATTTTCCACTTTCCACTTTCAATTAAATAAGTTTTAAGTGACAAGCGCTGTTCTCTGCTTTTCAACATTCATCATTCAGAATTCAACATTAAAAATTATTGTGGCGGGGTTTAGTTTTCCGGCTTCATATCGCGGGACATAAGTTCGTAAGTGACTTTGGCGGGGTCGGCATCGAGGAAAAGAATTTTGTAAACGGATTCCGAAATGGGAGCGTCAATATGATGCTTGGCAGCTAACTCATGTACGGAGCGCGAGGTTTCAACTCCTTCGGCAACCATTTCCATTGATTTTAAAATTTGTTTTAATTTTTTGCCTTTACCTAATTGTTCTCCCACAAATCTGTTCCGGCTGTGACGGCTCATGCATGTAACAATTAAATCTCCCATCCCCGAAAGCCCTGCAAAGGTTTTAGGCTGAGCTCCAAGCTCAATTCCCAATCTTGTTATTTCGGCAATGCCTCTTGTCATTATTGCCGCTTTGGTATTGTCACCGTAACCGGCGCCGTCAACAATGCCTGCACCTATTGCTATTACATTCTTTAACGCTCCGCCTAATTCGACACCGATTAAATCCGTGGATGAATAAACTCTGAAGTAGGAATTCATAAATGCCGCTTGAATCACTCGCGCAGTATCTTCGTCGGTCGATGCCGAAACGACTGCAGTGGGAATTTTACGGCTAACTTCCTCGGCGTGGCTTGGTCCCGAAAGGACGGCTATTTTATCAGGAGTTACAGAAGGAATTTCATCCTGAAGCACTTGCGAAACTGTCAGTAGTGTTTCTTTTTCAATCCCTTTTGCCACGCTTACAAATGTTGTGTTGTGGTAATTGTAATTTTTAATTTTCTTAATTACACCGCGTAAAAACTGTGAAGGTATTGCCAGCACGATTATGTGTTGTTTTTCAGAGGCTTCCTGAAGTGAATGAGTAATATTTATTTCTTTGGGGATTCTAATTCCCGGAAGGTAAATCTTATTCTCGCGGGTTTTGGATAAATGTCTTGCGTAATTTCGTTTGTATTCCCAGAGAGTTACATCATGACCGTTGTTTTGTAATACAATGGCTAATGTAGTTCCCCAACTCCCTGCGCCTAAGACTGAGATTTTCATGACTATTTATTCTTTTTGAAACTCAACTTTCTTTCATTTCCGGAAAAGACACGTTTTAAATTTTCTCTGTGTGTGTAGAGGACAAGCAAAGAGAGCAAAACTGTAAAAGGAAGAATTGTGTAATAGCCAGTAACTTGTGCATGGAAAATATTTTCTCGTATGAACATAATTATTGGAATTGAGACTGCCGCACTAACCGAGCCTAAGGAAACGTAACGAGAAATTCCTACTACCAAAGCAAACACAACAAGACCTAAAAGCATATCCAAAGTTACTATTGAAATTAGAACGCCCAATCCGGTTGCAATTCCTTTCCCGCCCCTGAAGCCTGCAAAGATTGTCCAAATGTGTCCTATTACTGCGGCTACGCCTGCAATAATTTGTACTAGTGTAAAATCGTCGAACGGCGTTGCGTTGTGGAAAGGGAAATTTCCCAAATAAAGTCGTGCAATAAGAATTACAGCCACAGCGCCTTTCAATGAATCCAAAAGTATTACTAAGATTCCGTATTTTTTCCCAAGTACTCTCGAGACATTCGTACCGCCGGCATTACCGCTGCCGAATTTGCGGATGTCAACTCCTTTAACTAACTTGGTTATTATTATGCTGTTCGGAATGGAGCCTACTAAGTACGAAAGAATAATTATGAGAATTAAATTTAACATTATTTCCTCAAATAAAATTATTTGTTTTTAAAGTTAAGAAAGAATTTGAAAAGCGTCAAATCGTTTTGCGAAGTAATTTTAATATTGTCAGGTTTGCCTTCAAAGATATTTACTTTTTTAGATGAGCGGAACACCAGGGAGGATTCATCCGTTCCGTTAAAATTTTCTTTTATTGCTAAGTCCATTGCTTTGCGCAGTTGAGTGTAAGGGAAAATTTGTGGTGTTTGAACGGAGTAAATTTTGTCCCTATTCAGATATTTTTCGACTATTTTTTCTCCCTCAAATAATGTGTCATGAATCTTAAAAGCCACAACAGCATTGCCCTTTTCCTTGGCATAATTAATTGCACCGGTAAGTGTTTCGAGAAGAAGCATCGGGCGGGCGGCGTCGTGAACAGCGACTAAATCGTCCGGTTGTGGATTTTTAATTGCGGACAAAGCATTGTTAACTGATTCCTGCCTTGTGGCGCCGCCTTTAACAATGCCGGTAATTTTTGTTAAGTTGTATTTGAGTTTTATCTCTTTCAACAGCTTAAAAAATTCTTCCTCGGCGGAGATAATAATTTCGTCAATCAAATGGGATTGCTGAAACACTTCCAACGTGTAAGCAATAATTTCTTTGCCGTTTACTTTCACGTATTGTTTGGGTAAGGAAGAGTCGAACCGTGTTCCTCGTCCTCCTGCAGGGATAATGGCAATTGTTTTGTAATCTTTGTTTTTCATTTAATTTTTTGTTAGCCACTAATTACACGAATTTTCACGAATGATTGTTCCATCTATTGAGTTCCTTTTGATGTTTTGTCACGATTTTCCCCGCCAGCGGCGGGGAGAAATCTTTTGAACCTGCCTGCCTCAACTACAGGTATGGTTCGCAATGTTTTCAAAGATTTCTCACCCCCATAAATCGGGGTTCGAAATGACAGGCTTACTTTTTAGACAGCCTTTTAATTGTTCTCTTTCCTATTTGAAAAAACAAGATTTCAAATTTGTCTAACATTTTGCATCAAACCATTTCTTATTTCTCGTTTCTTCTTTCTTCTTATTTTTCATCATTGAATTAACATTGCATCGCCATAACTTAAGAATCTGTATTTTTCTTTTAAAGCCGTACGATATGCTTTCATTAAAAGGTCGTAACCGCTGAAAGCAGCCGTCAGCATAATTAACGTTGAACCTGGCTGGTGAAAATTGGTTACCAACTTTGTAGGAATTTTAAATTCGTAAGGCGGGAAGATGAATTTGTCCGTCCAGCCGTAACCGGGTTTTATGAACCCCGATGCTGTTACGTTGCTTTCCAATGCACGCACGGAGCTTGTCCCTACTGCGATTACGTTCTTACCTTTTCTAATTGCTTCGTTTATCTTTTCGGCGGACTCTTCGGGAATTTCGAAATATTCCGAATCCATCCTGTGTTTTGTAAGGTCTTCCACTTCGACCGGTCTGAAAGTGCCTAATCCGATGTGGAGAATTATTTTAGCAAATTTAACTTTCTTCTTTTGTATTTTGCGAATTAAGTCTTTCGTGAAATGTAGCCCCGCCGTAGGTGCGGCAACCGAGCCGTCAACTTTGGCGAAAACGGTTTGGTAATATTCTTTGTCCTCGGGTACTACTTTTCTGCTGATGTAGGGGGGTAGTGGAGTCTCACCGATTTTTTCAATTGCACGTAAAATGTTTTCGCTTTCCTGATTAAATCGCACCGTTCTACCGCGTGAGGTAGTATTGTCAATTACCTCACACCAGAGCGTGTCGCTGAAATAAATTCTGTTGCCGATGCGCACTTTACGTGCGGGGTCAACAATAACATCCCAAATGTTTTCTCTTTTATTTAATTCCCTAAGAACGAATACTTCAATAATTGCATTTGTTCTCTCTTTTTTCCCGTACAAGCGGGCTTGCATTACTTTGGATTCGTTAATAACCACAACATCGCCGCTGGAAACGTAATTGACCAAGTCGGAGAACTTTTTATGTTCAATTGTATTCGTATCTTTGTCCAATACCATTAACTTGGAAGAATCCCTCGGCGAAACCGGATATTTTGCTATTGCTTTTTGGGGTAATCTGTATTTAAAATCAGATAATTTCATTTCTTCTCCTATTCATCTCTTCTTGCAAAAAGTAAAAAGGGACTGCTCTACTAATAGAGCAGTCCTTTGAGTTTATTTTTTCTTTGAAGCCTTTTTACTTTTTTGGGCTTTCTTTTGTTTTTTTGTCGTTAGGGGATATTTAAGTGCCGCTCTCGCTGCTGCCAACCTTGCAATTGGTACGCGGAAAGGTGAACAGCTTACGTAGTTCAATCCTGTTCTGTGGCAGAATTCAATAGAGTCGGGCTCTCCGCCGTGTTCTCCGCAAATGCCAACTTTCAGATTAGGTCTTGTGGAACGTCCCTTCTCGGTGCCCATTGCTACTAATTGACCAACGCCGTCCTGGTCAAGACTTTCGAACGGGTCTCTCGGTAGAATTTCTGCTTCCACGTAACTCGGCAGGAACTTGCCTGCATCGTCGCGCGACAAACCGAATGTGGTTTGGGTTAAGTCGTTAGTACCGAAACTAAAGAACTCGGCTACCTCGGCTATCTTGTCTGCCGTTACTGCTGCACGCGGAAGCTCAATCATAGTGCCGACCAAATAATTGACTTTCATTTTCTTTTCGGTGAATACTTCTTTGGCAACGCGGCGAACGATTTTTTCCTGAAGTTTCAATTCGTTAACGTGGCTGATCAAAGGAATCATTATTTCCGGATGGACTTTAACACCTTCTGCCGCAACGTTGCAAGCGGCTTCAAAAATAGCACGTGCTTGCATTTCGGTAATCTCGGGGTAACTTATTCCCAAGCGGCAGCCACGGAATCCTAACATCGGGTTGAACTCTTTTAACGATTCGATTTTATCTTTTACCTTCTTAACCGGAATGTTTAAGGATGCCGCTAACTCGCGTATTTCTTTGTCCGTATGGGGTAAGAACTCGTGCAAGGGAGGATCGAGTGTTCTTATCGTAACCGGTTTGCCTTTCATTACTTTGAATATTCCTTCGAAGTCTTTACGTTGAAGCGGAAGCAATTTGTTAAGTGCGGCTTTACGTTCGGCAACGGTATCGGCTAAAATCATTTGGCGGACGTAAAGGATGCGGTTGCCGCCGAAGAACATGTGTTCGGTTCTTGTGAGCCCAATTCCCTCGGCGCCGAAGGCAATTGCGTTTGCCGATTGATCCGGTTGGTCTGCGTTGGTACGGATTCCTAAGGTTCTTACTTCGTCCGCCCATCTCATTAAGTCGCGGTAAGTTTTGTAAACGTCGGACTTATTTGGCGCCAATTCTTTTGTAATAAGAACTTGCACTACTTCGGAAGGTTTGGTTTGCAATTTACCTGCAATCACTTCACCGGTTGTTCCGTCGATTGAAATGAAATCGCCTTCATTGACTTTTACGTTTTTACCCGTTACGGTTATTTCACCTTTTTTGTAATCGATATTTAATGCCGAACAGCCTGCAACGCAAACCTTACCCATTTGACGAGCCACGAGTGCGGCGTGGGAAGTCATTCCGCCTCTTGCGGTTAAGATTCCTTCCGAAACACTCATTCCCTTAATATCTTCGGGAGAAGTTTCAATTCTCACTAAGATTACGCTGTCGCCTTTGGCTGCCATTTTTTCTGCTTCCTGTGCCGTGAAAGCAACTCTTCCGGAAGCCGCACCAGGACCGGCGTTCAAGCCTTTTGCTAAAAATTTACCGCTTTCAATTGCTTTACGTTTTTCATCTGCATCAAAGATTGGACGCAGCAATTGATTTAATTGGTTGGGCTCAATTCTCATTAATGCGTCTTCTTTGGAAATCAATTTTTGGCGAACCATGTCAACTGCTATTTTAATTGCAGCAAAACCGGTTCTTTTACCTACGCGGCATTGAAGCATCCAGAGTTTTCCTTGTTGAATTGTAAACTCGATGTCCATCATATCTTTGTAATGGCTCTCAAGTATTTTGCGGATGTCTTCCAATTCATTGTAAAGTCTTTTATTCTCTTTCTTCAATTCTGCAATCGGTTGCGGTGTTCTGATTCCGGCAACAACGTCCTCGCCTTGGGCATTAAACAAATATTCGCCGTAGAAAACGTTCTTTCCCGTTGCAGGGTCGCGTGTAAATGCAACGCCGGTACCGGAATCCTCACCCATATTACCGAAGACCATTGAGACCACATTTACAGCGGTTCCCCATTCATCCGGGATGCCGTTTATTTTTCTGTAAACAATTGCTCTCTCGTTGTTCCACGAACCGAAGACGGCACCGATTGCACCCCAGAGTTGCTCCATAGGGTCTTCGGGGAAGACGATGTTCAAACGCTTTTTAATTAATGCTTTGAATTCATTGACCAAATCTTTCAAATCGTCTGCCGAGAGGTCGATGTCCCTTTCAACTCCGGCAGCTTTTTTCTTTTTGTCCAATAGCTCCTCGAAGGGGTCAATGTCTTTTTTGGTTTGGGGTTTCAAACCGAGAACAATGTCTCCGTACATTTGGACGAATCTACGGTAAGAATCGTAAGCAAAACGGGGGTTGTTTGTCTTTGCAATTAGCCCTTGAACCGTTTCGTCGTTTAAACCCAAGTTTAAAATAGTGTCCATCATTCCGGGCATTGAGACTCTTGCACCGCTTCTAACGGAAACGAGCAAGGGGTTCTTTTTATCTCCGAATTTCATCTTCATTATTTTTTCGGTCTTAGCAAGCGCTTTATTTACCTGCGCTTTAAGCTCCTTGGGATATTTGTTGTTGTGTGTGTCGTAGTAGGTACAAACTTCGGTAGTGATTGTAAAGCCGGCCGGTACGGGCAGACCGATATTAACCATCTCTGCTAAGTTTGCCCCTTTACCGCCGAGGAGATTTTTCATCTTCGCGGTACCTTCGGCTTTTTTACCGCCGAAAAAGTAAACGTATTTTGGCTCTTTCTTTTTTGCCATTGTATTTCCTCCTTTTAGTTGATTAAGTAAAAATATCTAATATTGCTTTATTAAATTTCTCCTTCTCTTCGAAGTCAATTTCAATCTTTAAGAAATAAATGTCGATGTCGTCCAGCTCCCGTGAATATTGGCTCAGCTTAACCGCATCCTTTTGTGTTGTAAGAACCGAATAAGAATTTGTCGTGTAAAATTCCTTACGGATTTTTTGAACTTCCTTCTCAGTGTAATATTTGTGGTCGGGGAACAGCAAGCGATGCCGAATGTCAATATTGTTCTCCTCTAATATTTTTAGGAAAGAAAAAGGTCGTGCAATACCACTAACCACAAGACTTTTCTGTCCTTGGAACTCTTCCAATGTAAAAGCTTCATTTGTTTTAACGTCAACTATTTCGGTCGCTTTGTAGAAAGCATGAAACAAGGGAACGTTTTCAAAGAACTTTTTAAGTCGTTCGGGAATTGGTTTTTTTTCGGAAAACTTTCTGTTCACTATTACCAAATCCGCACGGTTGATTGCCTTGAAACCTTCCCGCATCTGCCCCGAAGGGAGTAAATGTTGTTCCATCTTATTTGTTTTCTGCAAAAACCTCTGGTCGAAAAGCAAGATGTCAACGTCCCTGTATATCCAACGGTGTTGGAAAGCATCGTCGAGAACAATTGCTTGCAATTGAACCTTGTCCAAAAGTTTTCGTGCGCCTTCAACCCTGCGCTCGCTAACGGCAGCAGGTACTTTACACTCCTGGGAAGCGAGGTAAATTTCGTCTCCGCAATCTTCCACGCCGTGAAACATTTCCTTACCGTCGGAAACAAACAAATAGCCTTTTGTATTACGCATATATCCGCGACTTAATATTCCGACCTTAATGCTGTTTTCTTTAAGCAGTTTCGTAACGTAAATTACGGTTGGGGTTTTTCCAGAGCCACCGACGGTAATATTACCGATAGAGATTACTTTGGCATTTACTTTCTCGGTCTTGTAAAGCCCTTTGTCGAAAAAAGCATTGCGCAATCTAATTGCAATTGCGTAGATTGGCACAATAGGGAAAAGCAATATTTTAATTGTGTCGAGCAATATTTTCCGCTTTGTTTGTTAATTCGTTTAATTTAGCTCCCGTTTTTTTTATCACTTCGGAAGTTTCATCGTAACTTAAATTCCGTTCTATTAAAATCGGTTCGGAAAATTCTACGTAAAC
>WFQV01000150.1 GCA_015486905.1 Melioribacteraceae bacterium
ACAAATGAATGAAGATTGACGAGTACTTAAATGATCTCAATCTTCTTACGTCTTACTTCTTGCGTCTTGCGATTGACGATTGATAGGACGCAGATTGGATAGAACACGGATAACACGGATTGTTGCAGGATTTTCACGGAGGGAATGGGACGCTGATTTGTCATGATTGATTATGATTTCCACTGATTGGACAATGAAACACGGATGAAAAGTTTTAAGTAACGAGTCTTAAGCCTTAAGTTAACAGTGTTCAGCGTTCAGTTACTTGCGTTCAGAAAATAATTTTTCCTCTCCAAACTTTTCTACCACAATGAATGACGCCGAAGGCAAATGACGAATAACTAAATGTAAGTCTTGATTAACGAGTTCTAAGTCATAAGTAACCAGCTTCCGGAAAAGCCACGAATGCACGAATTTTATTCAAACCAGAACTAAGAACAATATAATTACGAGTGACGAGTACTCGAATGGCTTCAGACTTCTTACCTCTTGCTTCTCGCTTCTTGCGATTAACGAGTGATAGGACGCAGATTTGATAGAACACGGATGACACGGATTGCTGCGGGATTTACGCGGATGGTTTTTTATTTCAATGTGAAATTTTATTTTTTTATTTTAACACCATAAATTAAAAAAATTAAAAGTTCGGATATTTTAGTGAAGAAAAATCTGCTTTTTATTTTATTTGTCTTTGCGGTTTCTATTTCCGCACAGGGAAATGCCAACATAATTAAAATCGGAATGTTTGACCCGCAGGCAACAAATATGGGATTTATCATCGGTTACGAAAGGCTCTATCCTATCGACGAGCATTTGGAAACCGGCTGGAGTGTTGATTGGTTTCACAAGAATTACATCGACCAAAAATACGTGACGGAAATAAACAGGGAATATCAAGGTAATATCGATAGCGAGTTGAACGAACTACGCGCAACTACGAATCTCCACGAAATTCCTGTGCTTTTTACTGTGGATTACACACGTCCGGTTGGGGAAAATATTTCCGCTTATTTGGAAGGTAGCCTCGGAGCCGAGTTAATGTTCATCTTTTACAGAAATTTCATCAATCCCGATGACGACGAATTAAAAGCTACAATTGATTTCAGCTGGAGAATAACAGCCGGCGCGTCAATTGCAATAGGTTCAAGGTCGTCTTTAATCGGAGAGGTTTCTTACCATTCATCAAAGCCAAGCTGGACGTACAAAGTTAAAGACCCCGTAACCGACACGGAAAAAACGTTCGAACGCTCATTTGATATGAGCGGAATTCTTATCAGATTAGGAGTGAAATTTTATTATTGATATGGAAAAATATATTCCTCTTTTCAGGTTAATCTTAGGTAACATTATCTTCCTTTTTATCGTTGTGGCGTTTGATTTGTGGATATTTCAAACGGTTCACAAATTTACCCCCGACTACTTTTTCAAGTTAGTGGTTTTGGGAGGAGCTTTCAATTATTTCTTATTCCGAAGGCTTTACAGAGTTAAGAAAGTAAGGGTTCATCCCAACGAGGTAAAAAAGAAGGGGTAATAAACCCCTTTCTCATCCGAGAACATATTCAAACACTTCGGCTTGGGCTTCAATTGTTTTTTCCAAATCTTCGCGAGTGTGTGCCGTAGAAACAAACATTGCCTCGAACTGTGCCGGTGCAAGGTAAATTCCCCTTTGTAACATTTCGTGGAAGTATTTACCGTAAATAGCCGTATCCGATTTTACCGTGCTCTTAAAATCAGTTACCTTTTCTTCGGTAAAGAAAAGCGCCATCATCGAGCCTACACGATTAAGAGCAAAATTCTTACCGATATTTTTAAGGTTTTCTCTGAATCCTTTTTCAAGGAAAGAAGCCTTCTCTTCCAATTTGTTGTAAACATCGGGATTGTTCTTGATTTCGTTAAGTGCGGCGTAGCCGGCTGCCATAGCAAGGGGATTTCCACTTAGTGTCCCGGCTTGGTAAACATCCCCCGAGGGTGATACTTTCTCCATTATTTCCTTTTTACCGCCGAAAGCTCCGACGGGAAGTCCTCCGCCGATTATTTTGCCGAACGTTGTTAAGTCGGGTTGAACGCCGAACAATTCTTGTGCACCGCCGCGTGCAACTCTAAACCCGCTCATTACTTCATCGAATATTAGAACGATTTCTTCCTTATTGCAAAGTGAACGCAGCTCTTTTAGGAATTCCTCCTCGGCTTTAATCACGCCCATGTTTCCTGCAACAGGTTCAACGATGATTGCGGCAATTTCGCCTTTGTTTGCTTCAATCAATTTTATTACGGACTCGATGTTGTTGTAATCCGCGAGCAATGTGTCCGACGCGTTTCCTTTCGTTACGCCGGGGGAAGTCGGAACTCCGAGTGTTAATGCGCCCGAACCTGCTTTGATTAAGAAATAATCCGCGTGACCGTGGTAGCATCCTTCGAACTTAATGAATTTTTCTTTACCCGTAAAACCGCGAGCGGTTCTTACAGCGCTCATTGTTGCCTCCGTACCGCTGTTTACCATTCTTACCATTTCAACGGAAGGAACGAGCTCGGTAATAATTTCAGCCATTTTAATTTCAATTTCGGTTGGGGCACCGAAACTTACGCCCTTTTCAATTTGGTTCAATAAGGCATTTTTAATAAACGCCGGATTGTGCCCGAAGAGATGGGGCCCCCAGCTTCCGATGTAATCGATGTATTCGTTTCCGTCAACGTCTGTTAATTTCGAGCCATTGCCCTTTTCCATAAATACAGGCGTTCCACCCACCGACTTGAAAGCTCTAACCGGTGAATTAACTCCGCCGGGAATTAACTTCTTCGCTTTCTCAAATAATCTTTCACTTTTTATTATGTCCATTGCTTTTCTCCGAATTAAAGAGTTTCTCAACAATAAATTTAATTTTAAATTTTAAAATAATCCTTTTGACGGCAATTTGTCGTTTTAAATTTTAATAGTAGCAAATAATAAAAATTTTGAATAGCTCAAAGGTGCAAAGGTTCAGAGAGAGAACAGCGCTTGTTACTTGTTATTTAAGACTTACTACTTGTTAATCGCCAGACGTGAGAAGCAAGACGTAAGAAGTTTGAGTCCTTTCGAGTACTCTTCAATAGTAATTATTTCGTTCTTCGTTTAGAGTTTTAGAGTTTAGAAGCACAAAGGTGCAGAGGTACAAAGGAATAGAGGACAGAAAATTCTTAATTCTTAATTTTTAATTTTTAATTGAATAATCGGTGTCATCCGCGTTCTATTGCCTAATCAGCAGAAATCATAATCCATCATGAAAATCAGCGTCCTATTGTCTATTATTCATCACTAATAATCTTAATGACAATACCGTTTTTTTCTCTATGGTATGTTTATTATTTTTGATTACCGAATAAAGTGAACATAGAGGAATTACTTAATGAAAAACGGAATAAAGAATTTATTTATCGGTATTTTCCTATCTGCCACTGTTGCGTTGGCGCAACCGACTAAGGATTTGATTAAAACGGTGAATTTAATTTCCGGGCATCGGGACTCCGTGCTAATCAGCGATTTGTTCTTTGCCGAGCATTACAACATTAAATGTAAACCAAATAAAGATGCAAATATTTTTTTCGACTCCACGCATGGTTATCTCCATTTTTCAGCACTCAAGAGTTTCGAAGGTTATTCAATAGAAGAAATTTACAACGGTGCGGATACGCTCGACTTTCCTGTTTTTGTAAAGTTAAAACAAACTCACATTTTCAATATTAAGCCACATAAAAAATTTAAAGAGCTGACAATCTTCGGCGACTTCAACGGTTGGAAAAGGCACACGTTACCTTTAAGTGATTTGGACGGGGACGGTATTTACTCGGTGAAGGTTGAGCTTGACCCGGGTAGCTATCAATATAAATTCTACGCCGACGGAAAAGAATTTTTAGACCCTTCGAACCCTGACAGCGTTGCCAACGGACTGGGTGGGTACAATTCGGTGATTAAAATTCCCGAAATTAAAAGACCGTTTACTTTCCTTCACGTAAACGGTTTTGAACGAAAAGGCGGGAAGTCAATTTTTAATTTTTATTACGAACGCCACGGCTCGCTTGGTTACCCCCGCAAGACGGAGGTAACCGCTTTACTCGGTAATGAGAAAGTTCCCTCTAACTTTGTCCTTGTAAACAAGGACAGAATAACGATTGCAATTCCGGGAATAATTTTAAAAGGGAAAAAGATTTTACGCGTAGCCGTTACGGAAAACAAAATCTCTACGAATCTGCAAGAAATTTATTTGTACAACGGTGTACCGTTTAACTCAAGCTCTCCCTTTGACTGGCACAGCGGAATAATTTATTCTTTACTAATCGACAGATATTGCAATGGAGATAGCAGTAACGACCATCCTATCGTACACGATTCACTTTCACCGAAGGCAAATTACATGGGCGGAGATTTCAAAGGCTTGATTCTGAAAATTGATGCTGGCTATTTTGACAGTCTCGGAATAAATACCATTTGGATTTCTCCCGTTAACGACAACCCGAATAAGGCTTACAGAGAATACCCCAAACCACATCGTTGGTTCACAGGCTACCATGGATATTGGCCTATCTCAGCTTACAGGGTAGAAGAACATTTCGGAAATATGGATTTGTTAAAGAAGGTAGTTAAAAAAGCTCACTCCCACGGAATAAGGGTACTGCTTGATTTCGTCTCGCATCACGTGCACAAAGACCACCCGTATTTCAAAAATCACAGGGATTGGTTCGGCAACATAAGATTACCCAATGGTAAATTAAACATCCGCTTTTGGGACGAACACCGTTTAACTACTTGGTTCGACACATATTTGCCAACCTTTAATTACATCGGTTCC
>WFQV01000151.1 GCA_015486905.1 Melioribacteraceae bacterium
ATGATTGGATTGTCCGCCTTCTCCCGCATTTTGCGGGGTAAACTTTTTGGGGTCGGTCATTTTTAAAACCTATTCACCCTTTCCCCGCATTCTGCGGGGCGAGGCTAAAAACTATCGGAGAACAAGCCCCCCCTGCCTGCCCTGCCTACCGGCAGGCAGGCGGCAGGCATGTCGGGAAGTGAGAGAAAGGGTGGGTTGGGGAAAATAAGGAAAGCAAAAAATCTTGACAAAACGCTCAAGAGGAAAAGACAAGCTAAATTTTTTTTGCCAACAAATTTAAACTTGTACCGACACTCCTTAATTTTGATTTTTAGAGTTAAAGAATTTTAATACATTTAAAAACAATATTTGTAAAAATATTATTAGGCTTGAAATGAAAACGATAATCGAACCCTTCAAAATCAAATCCGTTGAACCGATTAAATTTACAACACGCGGGGAGCGTGAAGATATTCTGAAAAAGGCAGGCTACAATGTTTTTATGATTCCCGCCGAGGATGTACTAATTGATTTACTTACGGATAGCGGTACTTCAGCAATGAGCGCCAAACAATGGTCGGGAATAATGGACGGCGACGAATCCTACGCCGGCTCAAAAAGTTTTTACCGATTTGAAAAAACAGTACGCAACATCACGGGGCACAAGTTTATTATTCCCACTCATCAAGGCAGAGCAGCTGAAAAAATCTTATTTTCAAACGTTGGCGGAAAAGGCAAATACATTCCTAACAATACACATTTCGACACAACACGTGCAAACGTAGAATTTACCGGAGCCGAAGCGGTTGATTTGTTAAACGAAGTGGGCAAACATCCCGAAATAAAAGCCGATTTCAAAGGGGACATGGACGTCGATGCTTTGGACGCTTTTATTCAAAAGGTCGGAAAAGAAAACGTACCCCTTGTAATGATTACCGTGACGAACAACTCCGGTGGGGGACAGCCCGTTTCAATGAAAAATATTCGCGAGGTAAAAGAAGTTTGTAAAAAGTACGACATCCCTCTTTTTCTGGACGCGTGCCGTTTTGCAGAGAATGCTTACTTCATTAAACTACGGGAAGAAGGTTACAAAGACAAATCCGTTTTGGAAATTGCTCAGGAAATGTTTTCTTATGCCGACGGTGCAACGATGAGCGCCAAGAAAGATGCACTCGTAAACATCGGAGGCTTCCTCTCGATGAACGACGAAGAGCTTGCAACCAAATGCAGGAACTTGTTAATAGTTACAGAAGGTTTCCCCACTTACGGTGGCTTAGCCGGAAGGGATTTGGAAGCTGTAGCGCAAGGACTCGAAGAAGTGTTGGATGAAAATTACCTGCATTACAGAATCCGCAGTACGGCTTATTTGGCGGAAAAAATTACCGCTGCAGGCATCCCTATTATAGAGCCTCCCGGCGGGCATGCGGTTTACATCGATGCAAAAAGATTTTTACCAAATGTTCCGCCGCACGAATATCCGGGACAGTCAATTGTATGTGAAATCTACCTCGAAGGCGGTGTGCGCGGAGTTGAAATAGGCAGTGTAATGTTCGGCAAATACGACGAAAAAACGGGTGAGCTTATTCCACCGCCGATGGAGCTTGTACGCCTTGCAATTCCGAGAAGGGTTTACACACAAAGCCACATCGATTATGTTGCCGAGGTGTTAATTGAAACCTACAAAAACCGCGACAAACTCCGCGGCTACAAAATAATCGAAGAAGCACCGATGCTAAGGCACTTTACTTGTAAGTTCGAACCCCTTACTTAAAAATTTAAGAGCAGAAAATGAAAAAGCCGTTAAAATATCTTCAAACAAGCGACGACATTGTGCAAATTCTGTTGGCTGTTTTGCTTTTGATTTCCGCCGTTGTGATTCTCGGTTTTGCCGCCTACCACTTTGCGGAAAACATTGCAGTAAATCAAGTTAAAGCCGTGATAGTGCTGATTCACGAATTACTGCTGATAATGATATTGCTCGAGTTAATGTCCACAGTAATTACTTACTTGAAAGAACACATCATTCCTTTGGCACCTTTCATTATTATCGGAATTATCTCCAGCCTTCGGAAATTACTTACCATAGGTGCTGAGATGACCATAACGGATTTCGGTGAAACGGTCAGCGAAAAAGTGTTCGATCATTACCTCGCCGAATTAGGAGTGCACACGGCAATAGTATTTGTACTTGTGGTTTCACTCTGGTTTGTAAAAAGGTACAAAATAATGGACAGCTCAAAGCCGCCGAACAATCAGAGGCGGAACTACAATAAAAACTACAACAGACAACAAACTCACAAATAAAATGGAACGTTCGGGACGAGAAATCACAAAGACAGTTCTCGTTTATTTTATTTTCGGATTTGCAATGGCTTATTTGGAATCAGCCGTCGTAGTTTATCTCCGTAAAATTTACTACCCGCAGGGTTTTTATTTCCCACTAAAAATTATTTCACCATCAATTGCGGTTGTGGAAGTCGGGAGGGAATTTTCCACACTCCTAATGCTTGTCTTCGTTGCTTTAATGCACAAAGGAAACTTTAAAGAAAGATTCTCACTTTTTGCCTTTTCTTTCGCCGTTTGGGATTTGTTTTATTATTTCTGGCTTAAAGTACTTTTAAATTGGCCTACCGGTTTTGGCGATTGGGATATTCTTTTTCTTATTCCCTTACCTTGGATTGCCCCATGGATTGCTCCGGCAATGATTAGCATCGCTTTAATAATTTCATCGTTAATCGTTCTTTACCGCTCCGAAAAGTTTCCGGAAAAAATATTAAACAAATACGAATGGACCGGCGAGATTGCCGCGGCGCTTTTAATCCTTTTTTCTTTTTTTACCGAGACGAAAAATGTTTTAAGCGGCGGAATTCCAAAAAACTTTTGCTGGTGGATTTACATATTAGGGTTTGCAATCGGCATCGGCATTTTTCTTAGAAAGCTCATTTCAACAAAAGAAACGGATTAAATTGCAAAAACAATTCCCCTAACTCGACAAACATAATTCGTTCTTTGTTTAGAAGTTTAGAGTTTAGAAGTTTATGCTACATCGGATATATTCTCCGGTTGTTGAGAACCGCTTACTTACTGCATGTTACGTTCATTATTGCTTTTGTCATCCGTGAAAATACTGCAACAATCCGTGTCATCCGTGTTCAATTGTCCAATCAGCGGAAATCATAATCAATCATGACAAATCTGCGTCCCATTACTCGTCATTCATTAGTTCTTAGTTCTTGGTGCTTTGTTCAAAATTCGCGCATTCGCGGCTTTCCTTAATGCTGACTGCTGACAATTGAAATCTAATTAACTATCTTTGCGCTCTCGGCGGAAGTCCTTTGCGCACTTTGCGTGGAATAAACTTTATATACCCGAATTTCTTCAAAAAGTCCGATACGAGGTTTAATGGATTATTTTTTAATGTACCTTGTCGATTCCGATACGTGGTTTTTACAAACTTTTGTTGAACTCGCTGGCAGTCATTCCCGTTACTTGTTTGAATTGCCGCGAAAGATGCTGAACCGAGCTGTAAGCGAGACTGTAAGAAATTTCACTTAAGTTCATTTCGCCGTATTTCAATAGTTCTTTTCCCTTCTCAGGGCTCTTCAGATTTTTTAGCTTTCTCTCTAATCTTCGCCCTACGGATTTATTTTCCAAA
>WFQV01000152.1 GCA_015486905.1 Melioribacteraceae bacterium
CAAGATTAAATTTCGAACCACCGGTTTAACAAGGAGCCGGTATTGTCATTAAAAGTTTTATGTGTGAATTCGTTTGTCTTGGGATTGTACTCGTAATCCTTACTCCATTCGTCTGCATTTCGGATTATTTCTTTAATTGCATTCAGAATGAACTTTACTTCGTCGTTAGTCATTGTCGGGTGCAGAGAAACCCTGACCCAACCGGGCTTATCGGAAAAATCACCGTGATTAATTTTCTCGGTAATTCTATGCGAGCGTGTCGGGTCGAGATGAAGTAAATAATGTCCGTAAGTCCCTGCGCAGGAGCAGCCGCCTCGTACTTGAATTCCGTATCTGTCGTTTAAAAGTTTAACCATTAAATTGTAATGAACATTTTCAACGAAGAAGGATAGAATGCCCACCCTGTCGCGGTGCTCGTCAGCCAGTAAATGTAATTCCGGAATTCTTTCCAGCTCATCCCAAATAATGTTTAATAATTCTTCCTCACGCCTTTTAATATTGTCAACCCCCATTTTTTCTTTGAGTAAAACAGCTAACGAAGCGCGTATTGTTTGAAGGAATCCGGGCGTTCCGCCGTCCTCCCGCATTTCAATATTGTCCATGTATTTATGCTTGCCCCAAGGGTTTGTCCAATCCACCGTTCCACCGCCCGGATGGTCTGGGACTTTCCTATTGTACAGGTCGGAATTAAAAATTAAAACGCCGGAGGAACCGGGACCGCCGAGAAATTTATGCGGAGAGAAGAAAACGGCATCGAGTCGTTCTTCGTAATCCTCGGGATGCATATCAATTTTAACGTACGGAGCCGAAGCGGCAAAATCGACAAAGCAGTAACCGCCGGCTTGGTGAATCATCTTTGAAAGCTTTTTGTAATCCGGTTGAATTCCGGTAACATTTGAGCATGCGGAGAAGGAACCGATTTTAAATTTTCTGTTTTTGTATTTTTCAAGCAAGTCCGCAAGGTGAGAATAATCTACCAATCCTTTTTCATCCGGTTGAATGATTTCGACATCGGCTAAGGATTCTTCCCAGCTCAATTGATTTGAATGATGCTCAATGTGTGTGATGAAAACGATTGGACGTTCCTCTTCCGGTATTTCAATCTTCGGACGGACTTGTTCCGGTACGGCAATTCCTAAAATGCGCTGAAATTTATTGATTCCGGCGGTCATCCCCGAACCGAGATTAATAATTACATCTTTTTCTCCGGCATTTACGTGATTTTTAATTATGTGCTTTGCTTTATGGTAGGCTTTCGTCATTGTTGTACCGGTCACGCTTGTTTCGGTGTGTGTGTTGCCTACAAATGGTCCGAACTCTTCTGCAATTTTCTTTTCAACGTCTTCGTACAATCGTCCGCTCGCAATCCAATCGGCGTAAACTATTTCTTTCTCACCGTAGGGTGTGGTAAACTTTTTGTTTCTGCCGATTGTTTTTGCTCTGAAAGGCTCAAAGTATTTTTCCAAATCACTCATCATTGACTTCTCCGCATTAAAAATAAAATTTAATTTTAATTAAAACTTTTAGATTACCAAAAATAATATCTTTGGTTCAGAATTAAAATCATTTAGCGAGAGATGACAAACTGCCACCGCTGTTCTCTTTAAATGATTTTATTCTCTCTATCATTCAACATTCATAATTTATGATTGCGGTTCGTTGCAGGAGATTTAAAGGCTTTTTAAATATTCGACAATTACTCTCACTCCGAAACCGGTGTTCCATTTTTCCGTGTAATATGAAAGTTTATTTTTCAATGCGGGACCGGCAATGTCAAGATGCACGTAACTGATTTTTTCGTCAACGAAAAACTCCAGGAATTTTGCGGCTGTAATTGCTCCGCCCCAGCGTGGTCCGAGGTTTGAAATATCTGCAATGTCACTGTCGAGCAGTTTTTTGTATTCATCCCGGAAGGGCAAAGGCCAAACAAGCTCGAAAGTCTTTTCACCGGCTTTTGTAAGATTCTTTACCGTCTCTTCGTCCTTGCTGAATAGCCCCGCGGCAAATTCGCCCAAAGCCACAACGCAAGCACCGGTTAAAGTTGCGAAGTCAATTATTCTTGCCGGTTTTTTCTTCCCGGCGTATTCGAGAGCGTCGGCAAGAATTATTCTTCCCTCGGCGTCGGTATTTTTCACTTCAATTGTTTTACCCGAAGCAGTGGAAACGATATCACCGGGTTTGTAGGAGCGTCCATTAATTAAATTCTCGACGGCGGGAATTACGCCAATCAATTCAACCGGAAGTTTTAATTTGTTTGCCGCGTCAATAATTCCAACAACGGCTGCCGCACCTGCCATGTCGGCTTTCATATCGACCATGCCGTCGGTAGGCTTAATTGAGTAGCCGCCGGAGTCGTAAGTAACACCTTTACCGACAAGTGCAATCTTTTTCTTTGCACCCTTGGGCTTGTAATGTAATTCCAAAAGCAACGGGGGATTTTCACTTCCTTTACCGACCGA
>WFQV01000153.1 GCA_015486905.1 Melioribacteraceae bacterium
AACTTAGAGACATCAGTAACCGCTTCAGCGGTTTATTAATTTTTGAATTTGCTTAAAGTCACCTTTTCTAAGTGAACTCATAATTTTTTTGGTACAAGTTTAGATTTGGTGGCAAAAAATTTGAAAAATAAGAAATTAGAAACCAGAAATAAGAAATCCGTCTTCGCTCTCGCTACGCTCGAGCTACGCCGTGACAGGTTGGATGGTGAGTTGTAAATTTTGAATGTTGAATTTTGAATTGTCAATGGAGTGTTGGTTCCGCTCATTTCATTCATTACGAGTTTCAACAATGGGGCTAAAGCCTGGAGTTTTTTGGCGAAAAAGTGTTTACATAAAAGAGTGATTTAAATATAAGCGCTGCCGGAAAGTTCCGGCAGCATTTTCTCTAATTGGGAGGGGGGGGACTTTACATCACAATGATTTTTATTGTAATGGAAAGAGTTTGAGATGGAGTTGGGTTTAGATTCCAAACTTAAAACCTGCGTGTATTGCTGCATTATCGGCTTTACCCGCTTCAGCACCTTCAACATCTAATGTTCTATTAACTTTATGATAGACAAATTCAACTATGATTCCCGAAGTCGGGGATACAGCCAGTTCAAATCCCGCACCCAGATTATAACCAAAAGCGCTTTTGTAATTTGTTTCGGAATCCTCGTATCCGAGAAGACGGGTAACATCATCGCTCCAATCGGCTTTGAATTTCCCTGTGTACATTCCTGCTCCGGCACGAATGTAAGGATTTATTCCGGCGTGTGTTCCAAATCTGAATTTAATTACTCCGCCGTAGTAAAGCTGGGTAATTGTAAAGTCTGCAAGATCCACGCCGTCGGAGTTTACAGTAAATGTGAAGGGTACTGCCGCATAGTTTACTTCTCCTCCAACCGAGAAGTTATCTATACCGAAAAGGACTTGCACTCCGACAGGGATATATTTGGCTTCATCAGTTTTGCTGTTTTCGTCGCCTATTTCACTCGAGAAAAAAGATTGTCCGTATCCGCCAAAGATAATAATCGAACCATGATCCTGTCCGAATAGAGAGATAGTTAAGAACAACATTGTTGAAATAAATATTTTGATTTTCATCGCATAACTCCGGTTTGTTTGTAAATAAATTAGTTTTCTACTTAATTAGAAGCATTTTTTTAGTGTTGATAAAATTCCCGCTCTGTAATTTGTAAAGGTAAATTCCGCTGCTGAGATTGCTTGCATCAAATTTAACCGAATAATTCCCAGACGTTTGGACTTTGTTTACGAGGGTAGCAACCTTACGACCAAGAATGTCGTAAACAATCAAATGTACGGACAGCTCATGAGCTACATTGGGAATTGAATATTTAATTGTCGTTGTCGGATTACCTGTTCCGCCGGCGGCGGAAAACGGGTTTGGGTAATTTTGGGAAAGGGAAAAATTAACCGGAAATTTATTGAAATTATTTACTCCGGTGGTAGTATCCCCCGCAACAAATTTAAAAGTTCCGGCGCGAATATTATTAAATGCAGAATCATTTTGATCGATGATAAAATAGTAAGTTGAACCTGTTATCAAATTTTCCAATGTTAAACTGTGCTTTGTCAAATAACCGGACGGTTCCATTGCTTCCATCGGAAAGCCACTCGAAGTATCGTTCTCGGCATAAAAAATAAAGCCTGTTGTCGGAACGGTTGTTTGCCAAGTTACTTGTGTGGTAGTATCAGTTAGATTTGTGATTTGAACATTCGTGATTTCAAAAGCAGCGGGTTTTGAGTTGCCGACAATTATTTTACGCGAGGGAGTTCCGTCAACAATACATTGGTAAGTACCGTAATCATTAGTAGTAAACCCGCCTGAGAAAGTTAAAGTCTTACTTGTTTTGTAATCAATATTAGCGCCATCCTTTTGCCATTGGTAAGAAGAACCTTCAATATTGGCATCCATTACTATTTTAGCCGTAATAACATTATCGTTCGGTAAAAGTATTTGCTGTTCTTTTTCGCCAACCAAATGAACTTCACCGTAATTGAAAGCACCATTATTTTCAATGTTTCCATAGGAACTAAAAATTATTCTGTGCGAACCGTTGACACTTGTAATAACGCCGTTGTTTACAAAATCTTCGTAAGTGGAAGCCGTCGCTATTCTTGAATAATAATCGTAGCCTATTAAAGTATCCACATTCACTACATTTACAAAATTAACATCATGCCCTATTCGGCTCATACCTTTGAGATTTACATTAACCAAATCACAATTTCTGTAGATAGAACCTCCTCCGCTCATGTAAATCGAACTGTTTGCTCCTACAATCTTCATTTTAACCGAATCAGCAGAGCTTGTGTAATCAACGCCGACCGGTGTATTGTGAAGGAACAAATTCCACCCGCCGCCGAGGTTAAATTCTTTCGCAATTAAAATTCCACTGTCAATGTAAATGTCGGAAGTTGCAATAATTGCTGACTCTTTCGAATAAATTTTCCCATTGAAGGAAGCCCCGTCGCTAATTGAAAGATTATGATTGTCGCTGCCTACAAAATAAGCATCTCCAAGCCAATTTGCATTTTCGCCAACGGTTAAAGCGCCGTGAATTTTAAAATCCGTTTCGTAATTAGTGCCGTTAACTATTACATCCCCGCTAACTTCAAAAGATTTAATTCCCGTACTTGAGTTATCTAAGAAACCATCGGTTGTAATCGTAATGCTCGTTAATTTTGAAGGAATGGAAGTGTAATATTTTATTTCCACTTTCCCTTGAATTACCACGGAGGCATTCTCACCCGGCACATTTCCCCCTTCCCAAGTAGAAGAATTGTCCCAAGCTCCACCTGTGGCTGTGGAATAAATTTGTGCGAATTTTGGTGTTGCTGTTACAACCAATAATAAAAACCCCGCCAATATTAACATCATTAATTTTCTCATGATTACTCCTTTTTATTTTTTGATTCTCTTCCCGGGTAAACTTCTCCGCAATACTTGCAAAAATTAGCATACGGGTTTTCAATCGGTTTACCGCAGTTTGGACAAGCATCAATTAATTTTGCGCCGCAGTAGGAACAATAATTGTCCTTCTCAGATGCGCTGCAGAAAAAATTGCACACGGGACAAATTTTAAATAGCTTGATGTTGAACTGTGTGTTTTCCATAGTTTAACTGATTCAATATCAATGCCAAGAGAAAATGAGCCTGTTTTTCATAAAAATCGGAGATTCTACTTTCCGTACTAAGGAAAGTGTTGCCCGCTGAGATTACAATGTTATCCGAAGATGCAACAAATCTCTTTGATTCGAGCTATTATTTTCTCATATTTAAGAATGAGAAATAAGATAAAAATATCTTTGTTGTTCTTTTTCCTCTTTTCTACTTTATTCGCTCAAGAAAAATTTGAGTGGAATCGATTCGACATATCTTTTAAATATTTCCCTGATTTTCTAAAAGTTAACAGCAGTAATGATTTTTGGTTAATTGATGCAGTTGGCTCAATCTATCATTATTCAGATAATAAATTGGATAAAATTGAAAGCCCCGCGGGAAAGCTCAGCACTTTAATTAACGGATTTTTCATCGCTCCTGATAAAATTTATTTTATTTACACTTCTAAAGATTGGTCTTCCCACTTATCGCTTTATAACGGGAAAAATTGGAAAGAACTTTACACTACAAAATTCCCTCTGCAAAATTTTTGCGGAACTAAAGATGAGTTCTTTATTTGGGGAAATTTCGGAGTCCTTCTGCAAATAAAAGATAATCAAGTTAAAGAAGTTAATACCCCCTATAAAAGCCATACACAGAGGATGTTAAAAGAAGGGGAGAATAACTTTGTTATTGTAACTAAGAGCGAGGGAATATGGGAACTGAAAGGGAAGGAGCAAAAGTTTTATTTTATCTCAGATGAAATTTTAAATTTTTATGCAAAGGATGTGAATGAGGGGAAGAACATTTTTACCGACAGAAAAGGGAATTATTTTGAAATAAAAAACAATAGTTTTGTCGATTGTAATCTCAGCTCTAAAAAATATATTTCTTCCGTTCAGAATGATG
>WFQV01000154.1 GCA_015486905.1 Melioribacteraceae bacterium
CTCTGTTCTGTGTTCTCGGTTATCTGCATTTTTCAACTTTCAACTAATAATGAGACTAACGTCTGGCGTCTTACTTCTTGCGTCTCGCGTTTAAATATTTCTCATCTCTGGTTTCTTATTTCTAATTTTTAAACCTGTACCGCAATCTTTTCACTATAAAAGCTTCTTCCTCTTTACTCGCATAAATTACTCCGTAAAAGTTGTAAAAAATATTTACATTTGTAAACAGACTTAAGCAAAATTTTTTTAACAAAGCGGTGACTCCGTGCTTACAAAATTAGCCTGGCGTAACCTTTGGCGGAATAAAAGGCGCTCTATTCTAACCCTCTTTGCTATTGTGTTCGCTACGATGGTCTCCGTTGCTATGAGAGGTTTTCAAAAAGGGACCTACGCAGTAAATATCCGTTATGCGGCAAAACTATTTTCCGGTTACCTGGAAATTCAAAAAGACGGTTTTCAGGAAAACCCCTCGTTGAGAAAAAGTTTCTTAGTTAGCGATTCTCTCAAAAAACTTTTAGCCTCCGCTCCGTCGGTAATTGGTTTTGCACCGCGGATTTCCGGCAGCGGTTTAATTAGTTTCAAGAACAGCTCGCAGGGTGCGGTTATTTTCGGTGTTTCACCGAAAGCGGAAGAACGGACCTCCACATTTATGAAAAGAATCAAGGATGGCAAATTTTTTACCCGGGAAAATTCTTACAACATTGTAGTCGGTTTTAAACTGTTGGAAAATCTTCACGCTCATATCGGCGATATGGTTGTTGTGCTTGCACAAGGTTTGGACGGCTCGATGGGCAACTTAAAATTTAAGATTGTCGGCACCTCCCGCTTCGGCAATCCGCAAATGGATGAAATGGCTGTCTTTATGGGTCGCCCGGCTGCCGACGAACTTCTGGCAATGTACGGACGGGTTAATTTAATTGCAATCAATTTAAAGTCGTTGGCTGACATTCCCGACGTTAAAGAATACCTCAAAGCACGGCTTCCGCAAAAAGATTTGAAAGTTCTGGATTGGTCGGAGGTGATGCCCGATATGAAACAATCGATTGAGTTGGACAATATCGGCGGAATTTTGGACCTCTCCATTCTCATACTAATTGTTGCATTCGGAATTTTAAATACCGTTCTGATGTCAGTAACCGAGCGGTTTAATGAATTCGGGATTTCCCTTTCAATAGGAATGCCTCAATCAAAATTAGTGCTGACGGTTCTGCTTGAAACGGGCTTCCTCGCACTTCTGGGAATAATTTTAGGCGATGTTCTCGCTTACGGAATTAATTATTATTTTATGAACTATCCCATTCACTTCGGCAGTGAGATTCAAAAACTTTACGAAATTTACGGTTTTCTGCCGGTGATGAAATCGACGGTGAGGTTTTCAATATTTTTTAACTCATCGATAATAATTTTAATTGTTTCGGTAGTAGCCGCAATTTATCCGGCTTACAAAGTTTACAAATTAGAACCCTTGAAAGGAATACGATACACGTAATTTAATTAGAATGAAGAAGTTAGAATATAGAAGTTAGAATATAGAATTTAGAATGGAGAATTTAGAATGGAGAATGGTGTTAAATATTTTGAGGTTAAAATTTTAAGTTTCTCAAAAAACAAAGAGTTGCGAGTGGTTAATATTTTGCGTTCTGAGTATCGCTTATTTCATCTCGCATTTAACAATTTCTCATTTCTCGTTTCTTCTTTCTTATTTCCCAAAATTTTTCGAATAGTAATTGGCGGCTGCTTTCCTTTAAATATTAAGGTGGGAAAATGCTTTTAAAATTAGCTTGGCGGAATATTTGGCGGAACAAAAGGCGCTCGCTCATTGTGGTAGGCTCCGTTGTTGTAGGTGTGATTGCAGCAATTTTAATGGATGCCTTACAGGGCGGGATGATTCACCAAATGCTTTTTAATCAAATCAATCTTAATGTCTCGAATGTTCAAATTCACAAGAAAGGATTCCGCGACAAAAAGAACGTCGGCAACTTTATTGCCAACCCTTCCGAGGTTGAAGCCATTCTGAAAAAACAACCGCATGTAAAGTACTACAGTAAGAGAGTAATAACCTTCGGCTTGCTCAGCAGTTCGGACAATTCCGCCGGGGTTTTTATTTACGGCATTAATCCCTCAAAGGAAAAATTTATTTCCATTATTGGGAAGTCAATTGTGAAGGGTAAATACTTCACCGGCGGACAGCGGGAGATTGTGCTTAGCAAAAAATTAGCCGAGAAACTGAACGTCTGTCTCGGCGACAAAGTTGTTGCAATGGCTAACACTCCGAGCGGTTCAATCGGTTCGGATGTTTTCCGCGTTGTAGGAATTTTCAAAACGGCAAGTTCGGAATTCGACAAGACAACGATTTTCATTCCTTTACCCATTGCGCAAAGAATGCTGAACATCAAAGGCAAAGTTCACGAGTTTGCGATAATTACTGACAAATACGAAAACGCCGGGGTGGTTGCAAAATCACTTCGTAAAAAACTCGACGACAAATTCGAAGCCTTTTCTTACACGGAACTTCTCCCGTTATTGGTTTTGCAGATGGATTTGTACAAGCAGCTTTTGGTCATCGTTAATTTAATTATTGCGCTTGCATTGATTTTCGGAATAATCAACGCAATGCTGATGGCTGTTTACGAACGCATTCAGGAGATAGGTGTGCTTATGTCAATTGGAATGAAGAACAGCAAAATTTTTTCAATGATACTTACCGAGGCTTTTATTATCGGTGTACTGGGAACCATAGTGGGCTTAATCTTAGGTTACGGCATTAATGACATTCTCCTTTCCGGCGGGGTGGATTTGCGCTGGTTCGCCGAAAGCCTTTCTTCGTTCGGTGTGGGCGCAATCATCTACCCGAAACTCTCGCTCGAAAACTTCATTCAAATAATCATTATCATACCGCTGGTTTCGGTAATAGGCGCCGCTTATCCGGCATTCAAAGCAATAAGATTAGAACCTGTTTCGGCAATAAGATATGTTTAGGGGAATAAAATGGAAATAATTAAAAGTGAAAATTTAGAGAAGATTTACCACGACAACGGCGTGCCCGTTCATGCTTTAAAGGGAATAAATCTTACAATTGACAAAGGTGAGTTTACCGTAATTGCCGGTCCCTCCGGCTCCGGGAAAACCACCTTGCTAAACCTGCTCGGCGCTTTGGACAAACCGACAAAAGGGAAGGTATCTTTCTACGGCGAGGATGTTTACAGCAAAAAGCGTAAAGAGCTTTCACGCCTCCGCCTTTCAAAGTTCGGCTTCGTTTTTCAAGCCTACAATTTAATCCCCGTTTTGACCGCACTTGAAAACATCGAGTTCAGCATGATGCTTTTGGGAATAGCCGAAAAACAAAGGCACGAAAAAGCAATGAAGTTAATGGAAGAATTGGGAATTGGCGAGCTTGCCGATAAACGCCCTAACGAAATGAGCGGCGGTCAGCAGCAAAGGGTTGCGGTCGTGAGGGCTATTGTTAACGACCCCGAGGTTGTTTTTGCAGACGAACCCACGGCTAACTTGGATTCAAAAACCGGTGCTAACCTGTTAGATTTAATGCAAGAGATGAACGAAAAGAAAAACATTACTTTTATTTTTTCTTCACACGACAAGCAGGTAATGGAAAGAGCCAAGAGGCTTTTGATTTTAAAAGACGGATTACTGGAAAGCGACGAATAATGAAAAATTTTTTCGCCTTAATTTTTACTCTTATTGTTGTCTCTAATATTACATCTTTTGCGCAACCCGATTACGACTTCGAGGGCTATTTCCAGAATTTACCCGTCGTGCAATTTATTCCTTCGGAGCTTTCGAATCTTTACGGCGTAAGCAAAACACTTGAACTAAATCTCGCCAGAGTCAGATTAAAACCGGTCATTTACCTTTGGGAAAACGGCAGGTTAAACATAGCAGCGGAATCGGACATTCTTCTTTACAAGAATTTAACCGGCTTTTTCAACTTAACAGATGAAAAGACTAATCGCCAAATAGTTAAATTAAAATGGCAGTCAAAAGGCAAGAACTATTCCTTCCTTAATTTTATTGACCGCTTTTACTTCCGGCAAGGCTTTGACTGGGGAAATATTACAATCGGCAGACAGAGAATTTCCTGGGGCACTGGGCGTATTTGGAACCCTACGGATTTATTTAATCCCATTAACCCGACAACGTTTTACAAAATCGAAAAAGACGGTGCCGATGCAATTTCAACAAAAATTACGCTTGGTAATTTTACCGATTTGAATTTTGTATTTAATCCGCAAACAGATTTCTCCCAAAGCAATTACGGTTTCCGCTTCCGAACAAATATTTTTGAATACGATTTTTCAATCATGGGCGGTAGATTCGATGGACGCAACGTGCTGGGTGGTGATTTCGCCGGCAACTTGTACGAGGCGGGAATTCGCGGCGAAGGCATTTACTACAAACCCGGTCAAAATAATGAAAAGGGGTTTTTGAAATTCATCCTCGGCATCGATTACCAATTCACTTCAAAATTTTATGCGCTGGCGGAATATCATTACAACGGCGAAGGAAAATTAAAAAAAACTGATTACGAACTTCAGCGTTTAATGAAAGGGGAAATACTCAATTTGAGTAAAAGCTACTTGGCGGTAAGTGCAATGTACAACGCTACACCGCTATTGAATTTAACCTTTACCAACATTAATAATTTGGTTGACGGCAGCTCACTTTTCGGATTTAGGGGAGATTATTCGTTAAGCGAAAACTCATATCTGGATTTTGGCGCACAGTACTTCCTCGGCGAAAAGTTCAGCGAATATTGGTACTACCCCTCTTCCCTCTATCTTCTTTTCGAATACTATTTCTAAAAAAAATAATCATTGGTGAAAGGTTCAAAGTTACAGAGGCACAAAGGTTCAGAGATAGAACAGTGAACGGAAAATTTCCAGTTTTAAATTTTTAATTGAACAATATGTCTTTTTCACAGATTTTTTCAAACCACGGGTTCGCAAACCAATTCACGTAAAAGAGGAACAGACTAAGCCCTGATTTGTAAAATCGCTAAGAAGTTAAACTTTTATTTGAACAAGAAATTATTTAACGCTAAATTTCACATTAAAAAAATAAGAAGCAAAATGAACTGGGTAAAAACATTTTTCTTGATGACGGCAATGATGCTCCTTTTCCTTTTGGTCGGCGATTTACTTGCCGGTAAAAGCGGAATGATGATTGCTTTAATATTCTCGCTTTTAATGAACTTCGGCTCGTACTGGTTCTCGGATAAAATTGTTCTTACAATGTACCGCGCGCGTGAAGCTTCACGTAATGAATTTCCCGAACTTTATCGTGTTGTTGAAAAATTAGCACACAATGCAAATCTACCTGTGCCCAGAGTTTACGTGATTAACAATCCCACACCAAACGCATTTGCTACGGGGCGCAACCCGAACCATGCGGCGGTTGCGGTAACAACGGGAATATTAAACATTCTTAACGAAGATGAGCTCGAGGGTGTTTTGGGGCATGAACTTACACACGTAAAACACAGAGACATCCTTGTGGGCACAATAGCCGCTACCTTGGTGGGCACCATTACATTTATTGCAAGACTTGCCGGTTGGGCAATGATTTTCGGAGGTGGGCGTAACAGCGATGACGGCGAAGGGCTTGCTTCGCTCGTTCTTTTAATTCTTTCTCCTATAGTAGCGCTTTTACTCCAGCTCGCTATTTCTCGCTCTCGTGAATATTTGGCAGACGCAGGCGGCGCGGCAATAAGCGGAAAACCTTTGGCGCTCGCTTCCGCATTGGAGAAGTTGGAATATGCCAACAAAAGAGCCCCGATGCGCAATGCCGGAACTTCTTCGGCACACCTGTTCATTGTTAATCCGCTAAGCTCAAAATCAATTGCCAAGCTGTTTTCAACTCACCCTTCAACCGAAGAAAGAATCAGAAGATTACAAGAAATGGCAGCGGGGAGAAGACCGTATTGAAAAAACCAATCAAAATATTTATTGCACTTTTTTTATTAACCCTGCCGGGTTTAATCGACGCACAAACGGCTACAAATCTTTCACAATTCCTGGACGAGATTAACAACGTTTCTGCGATGGTTTCCCGGCAGTGCGACACGTCAGCCGTTTACCTATTACAAGTTAAACCCCTAAAAGAATACTCTGTTTTTCTTCCCCGCTTCTCGGCTGAGTTGGAAAAGGACAAAATCAAAATAACAAAGGAGCGGTCGCCGAATAGAATTATTCTGTCAATTGAAAACATTGGCGTTTACTATTCAAAGCCGTTTAGAAAATGGCTGCTAAGTAATTTTGAGGTTCAGCGCGAAATTTCAATGGAAGGAAGCTACACGATTTTCACCAAGGGCAAACCCTTAAAAGCCAACACTTTCGCTTTCGTGAAGAAAGATTCCGTTAGCTACGAAGACTTAAAAAGCCTTGAAACCCCTTCGCTTGCTTTCACTAAAGGTAAAATTCCCGAAGCACCCTTTCTCACAAGTTTCTTCGAACCGCTAATCGCACTGGCGGCGGTAATTATCTCAATCTATTTGCTCTTTAGCGTTCGTAGTAAGTAAAAAGATATTTATTTTCAAAGCGCAACTAATTTAGTTATTTTTACGTCCGATATTTTTGAATATTTTCAAGGAATTTTTTAATGAAACATACCTTTTTGTTCCTTTTATTAGGAGTTCTAATTTACGGATGTGCCACAACGGTTGACACAACCGTAATGACGGCAGATCAACATTTTAAATATGCAAAGTCACTTTACGACGACGAAGATTATCAAGAAGCAATAAACGAGTTCCAAGCAATTTTACTTCAATTCCCGGGCAATCAAATAACCGACGATGCCCAATATTATTTGGGAATGTCCTACTTTAAAAGCAAACAATATCTTCTGGGAGCTTACCAATTCAGCAAATTAATCAAAGACATTCCGGCAAGCCCTTACGTACCAAAAGCACAATTTATGCTGGCCGAATCCTATTTCAAACTCTCTCCGCCTTATCAATTAGACCAAACCTACACTAAAAAAGCCATTGAAGAATTCCAGGCGTTCATCGACTTTTTCCCCACTAATCCGAAGGTTAAAATCGCCTCGGCGAAAATCAAAGAGCTTAACAACAAACTTGCGGAGAAAGAATACGAGGCAGCGGTCATCTATGAGAAAATGGAATACTACAACGCCGCAATAAAATATTATGAAAACGTAATTGAAAAATTTCACGACACGAAATATGCCCCCTTGGCAATGTACAAAAGAATCAAACTTTTGGCATTAAGAAAAAGGAATGCAGAAGCTCTCCAACAGGCAAGCGAATTTTTAGCCAGGTACCCGGACAATCCCCGCGCAGGAGAAATTAAAAAATTAGAAAACCGGTTAAATAAAAATGGATAAGGCACAAAAGACTGTTAACTTTTCAATGATTCAAATGACCGAGTTGGTGCTTCCGCACCACACTAACCAATTGGGAAATCTGCTCGGAGGTCAATTAATGCACTGGCTCGACATTTGTGCGGCTTTGGCTGCCTCAAAGCATTCAAACCACGTTTGCGTCACCGCTTCGGTCGACAAAATTGACTTTCGCCATCCGATTAAACTCGGTGAGGTTGTTTACCTTTACGCCTCCGTCAACAGAGCATTCTCAACTTCAATGGAGGTGGGTGTGAAGGTCTTTTCCGAAAGCCATTTAAGGGGAGAACGCAAACACACTAACTCGGCTTATTTTACATTCGTAGCTATTGACGAAAAAGGTAAGCCCGTCAAAGTGCCGGAAATTATCCCCGAGACAGAAAATGAAAAGAGACGTTACAAGGAAGCTCTCGAACGCCGGGAAAGAAGACTGCGCGACAGAAAAAATTCTCGTTAGTTTTTTCCTCCTTCTTTTCCTTACGTCCGGTATTTTTGCCCAAACTCAAATTGACGGTTTCGGACGGGCTCGGGAGATTAAAACTTTCAAAAATTTTACCCGCCTCAAAGCCCTTGACTTTAATGAGGATGGCAAAGATGACTACATTCTTTACGGAATCGACAAAAAGAAAGTTGCTATTCACCGCAGTTTGAAAAGCGGAAAAATTTCAAAGCCAATCGACAAGTTCTTTTTCTACCCGGTTACGGAAATCAGCAGGCTGAACAAAAGAAAAGATTTCGGCGCTTTTTATATCGCTCTTTCGAAACAAAAAAGATTAGCCTCATTAATTACATTCACAAAATACGGGACACTGCAATTACTGAACCAACATCGTTTCGACTCCTTCCCATCCGAGCTTTCCGTTGCCGACTTGGACGGCGACGGTAAAAACGAAGCGCTCGTCTTCGGCGGAAATTTTAAAGGACTTTCACTCCTTAGCGAAAACAACTTTATTTTAAAAGAAAAAAAACTCGTTGCCTCGGAGCCGATATCACAAGTTGTTTTAACGGATTTTAATTATGACGGTACAACCGACATTATTTATTACGACATTTTAAATTCCGAACTACATTTTCTTAAAAACAACGGGAATGACTCCTTTAACGAAGAAAGAGCCCTTCCTTTAATTTCAACCCCCATCTCAATTAAGTCCGTAGATTTTAACAACGACGGTTTTACCGATTTGACGCTTGCGTTCAAAAATAAATTTGAAATAATGTTAGGTGACTCGGTATCTTCCTTCACTAAAAATATTTCGGTGCCTCTACCGTACGCTCCCATAAAATTTTCGCCGGCTGCAATCAACAAAGACAACTTCACCGATTTTATTTTTCTCTTTCCACAGAAAAATCTTGTCTCCGCGCTGTTTAACAAATCGGGGAAATTCCTTTCGCCACTTAAGAATTTAATCGACGGTAAAAAAATAGTTGACATGTTTGTAGGCAAAGCCGACACAATAGGAAACGGAATTTACTTTTACGACAAAAACGGGGAAATATTAAAACTGCTTAAAAGCGATGCTCTCCCAGATAACTTCGTATTTGCAGGCAATGGAAAACCGGAGAGTGTTTATTTGGGCAAAAGAAATCTTCTTTTCAGATTTACCGAAAAAGACACCTTAACAAGGGACTATTACTACTGGGGAAGAAAGCCCTCACCACGTTTTTGCCTCGGTAAATACACGTCGGATACAAATTACGTTTCGTCAACTACGGAATACAAAAACACTGTTGTTACACTGCGGTATTCATTAGGAAAAAGTTTGATTTCAATTAATCTCTTCAACGCAAAAACCGGAAGGACAAATTTCCGAGAGCAATTTCTAAACAAAAAAATTTTAGACGTCCGCTTTTTTACCAAATCACACTCCTCGGTTAAAGAAGCGGCAATACTTTTTCTTGATTCTTTAAATTCTTTAACACTGAAAACATTCAGGTTTAA
>WFQV01000155.1 GCA_015486905.1 Melioribacteraceae bacterium
GGACTATTCTAATTTTGTACATTCCTTTTTTAAGACTAATTTCTTTACCTGTACCAAGCAGCGAATCGCCTTCAAAATACGCCGAGTATTTCTTCCCTGTGCTCAAGGTGATTTTCTCATTTGCTTTCTGCGCTTGTAAAACGTTTGACGAGAATACAAAAGTTACGAGAGCAATAATTAAAATTTTACTTTGCATTTTGCACCCCCTCGTAAATGTGAATCTTTCCTTTCTCTACTCCGAGGAACAATCGATTACCAAAGAATACCGGCGTCATTTGAGGACTGCGTTCAAACTTTAGTGATTTAATCAACTTACCTTTCTGCGGGTTTAGAAATAGGACCTTATTTTGTAAATTCGGTTGAACAAGTACATTCTTAAAAAGTGCCGGAGTCGTGTTTATTACCCCGCCAAAATTTTTCCGCCACAAAATTTCTCCGCTTGAAATTGAAATAGAGTAAACATCCCCATTTAAATTTCCGACGTAAATATTTCTCATGTCTGTTACCGGCAATACTCTAATCGGGAAACCGGTCTGTGCTTTCCACAACACTCTGTCTTCCTTTAATGAAAAAGCAAACACATTCCCGGCTTCATCCCCGAAAAATGCATCCGAATCTTTAATCGTTACTCCGCTTCGAAAGGAAGAAGAAAGTTTCTTCTTAAAAATAATTTTCTTTTGATTTACATTAACAATTACAAGATATCCCTTATCCGTGAGCACTAATAATAATGAATTTTGTAGAGCAGGGTCTGCTCTAACTTCTTCTTTTAATTCCAGCTTCCAATCAATTTCCCCGATAAAATTAAATTTGTAAATTGTTCCGTTATCGGCAACGACTAAAAACCCGTTATCCGTTTTAATCATTTCGTTGTGAACCGCCCCCGTCAAAGTTTGACGAGAAATTACCTCACCCACTTTGTAATCGTAAAATTCCACGCTAAAAGTTTCTTCGTTGTAATTATTGACCACCAAAAATATTCTCGTTCTCAACAAAATAGGCGCAATGGGAATTTCACCTTTAGATTTTTCAACGCCTACTTCCTGACCCGTTAAGTAATTAAATGAAGAAATTCTACCGCTCAAATCTGGAATAAAGATGTAATTCCCGTAAAAAACGGGCGATGTGTTAGCATAGCTGCCGTAAGTTTTTAAAGTTGTAACTTCTCTTAGAGAATCAGGCAAATTAAAATCGTAATAAAAATTCCTTTCAGGCGTTCCGCCGAACATTTCAATTTTTTTCTTTTCAATAGGTAGATGCCTTATTATTAAGGGGTTGGTACAACCGGCAGCTAAAATAAGCAATATTAACAAAGCTTTTTTCATCTGATTATTTTCCTCCGAAGTTTTGTCACGATTTTTATCTTTCCAAACGAGCAAACCCAAAAATCGCGCCAAAACACTTTATGTCTTCTCTCTCCCTACGCCCGAGCTGAAGCTCGGGCTTAATGAGATGTCGCTCATATTGAGCTCTGTTCAAATTATTTTGCAGACTTTGTTTTTCAAAAATCCCAGCCAAAGAAAAATTGGTAAAACAAACGCGGCTGTAAATTTCGGAAATTGTTTTCAATTTTTTTGCCTACATCGTAACGAAAAACAATAACATTAAAAAGATTTATTCTAATACCGACGCCAATGCTGCCAAGTGTTTCATTGTAATTATCATTCCAAGCACCGCCGGCATCAAAGAATGCCGCGCCTCTGATTCCATTAAACCCCAAACTTAAAAGAGGAGTTTTAATGTAGAATTTATCAATTAATGGAAATCTAAATTCGACCGATGAAAGCCAAAGTTTTTGTCCGCGAATGCTCCACCTGGGCCAGCCGCGTAAATCCCAGCTCCCACCTGCAATGTACATCTTTGCTTCCTTACCGTGATTAATAAAAATTGAAGCTCTCGTTGCAATAGCCGTTCTAAAACTTGTACGAAAATATTTTCTGAAATCGGCAATTACAGAGAAATAATTAACGTTCGAATATTTAACATCGGTTGTGTAGCCTAATAGTAATCTGAAACGTGAACCGTCAAGGGGTCCCGTGGGTCCCCACAACGAATTATCGTGAACAAATGAAATTGAATTGCTTAAAAGCAAAGCCTTGCGTGTATTTACCTCCTCGTAAATTTCACGATTTGAATTTGCCAGGCTCACGGATGCCTCAACTCGGTCGAAGACGGAGAAAGGATAAATCAAAGCAAAGAATCCCCCGAAAATTCTTTCGTAAAAGAACTCGTTCGATTCGCGAATATCGTAACGCCTTCCGCTGTAATTAAAAATCCCATAACCGTAGTTTGTCCTTGCGGAAGAATTGATCCGCGTAATAGCCACATTAAAACTTTTAAGGATTTCACTTTGAACTTCGGCAGTGTTGTAAAGCAGAAAATAATATTTATCGTCGCTAAGCAAATCGCTTAGTTCCATTACGGCTCCCCCTCGTGTACCGTAAACGGGGTCGGTCACTACTTGACTGAAGGCGTAATCAACCGAGTATTTTCTTTTGTAGTGTAATATTTCCTTCTTGGATTTCAGTACAATTTCCTTCGGTTTCCAAATTCCCGTACTTTTTGCAAATAAAAATTTTGTAATTGAGGGTTTAGCCGTTTTCAAAACGTGCCGGTAAATTTTGAATGAGAAATTCTCAAAGCCGGCGTAAACGATAGTCGAATCGTTCAGAAACGAAAAATCAAAAAGTCCGGTGATGAAATTCGTTCGACGGACCATTCCGTAAGGCTTTCCGTTTTCGTATTTTAACTCGTACAAATTAAAAGCTCCGTTCAAATCCGACGTAAAGAAAAGAGAAGTTCTCTTTAAATTAAACATGGGATTCGACATATTCGCATTAATGTAAGTTAAATATTCAATCCGGTAATTACTTGTGTCAATTTCAAAAAGATTCTCTTTACCTTTGTAAATCCCGCCGGTTCTATCCGACACAAAAACAATTTTTCCATCAGGCGAAAAAACAGGCTCTTTGTCGAGATAGTAATCGTTGGTTAATCTTTTCAGGCGGAAAGAATTCACATCCAAGATAAAAATATCATTAAAGCCTTTATCGTCAACTGCATTAAAAACAACTTTTTTACCGTCGGGTGAAAACTTAGGAGCTCTTATTGAAATCAAGCTCCTTGAAGAAAATTCTTTCACCTCCTTTTTTAATTTCAACGAGTAAAAATGGAGGACGTCCCTTCCGCCGGATTTTGTAACAAATACAATCATTCCTTTCCTCGAAACATCTAATGCCGTTTGCAAAAGATGAAAAGCCTCGTAAGTTTTTTCCCTCTCGCCTTTAATTAAAACCTTTGTAACACTGCTGTCGGGATTCTCGAAATTCAACGTTGTTTCGTAAACCGAAGAATAACCGTTGTGATTGCCAACGTAAATTAAATTTGTGTTTTTCCCCTGCCGGTAAATGGCGGGCGAATAGTTAAATCCCTCACCTACTAAAACTTGCGATGCAGATGAATGAAGTGTTCCGTTTTTTAATAAAGGGAAATATTTCTTCTTCAAATAATAAATCCAGCGATTGTCTATTTGCTGCAGACTTTCACCCAACGTGTATTCAAGGTTATCGTCGAAAAGTTCAAAGCGCCAAATGTTTTCCATTAACTCTAATATTTTGTCCTTACCGTAAACATCCCGAACGAACATTAAAAAATTTTGCCCCTCCTTGTACATTTGAAAAGTGCCGTTAATTTTGTCAATCATGCTAAGAGGGACAAAGTTGTTATTAACCACCGCATCTCGCATCACCATATCCGCTTGAGTGTCCCAGTCGGTCGACCAAAATTCCGCCAACCCTTCGGTAAACCAAAGCGGCGGGAATCTGTCCGTAGTAATTCTGTGATTCGACAAAACACTCATTATTTTGCCGGCCATAAAAACGTGAACAAGCTCGTGGCGGATTACATGGCGGAACTGTTTGAGTGAGCCCATGTAAGGGATAACGACTCTGCCCTTAATAAATTCGAAGAAACCGCCTACTCCTTCCGGGATGAAACCAGGCGTTGTGTTCGTTTGCTGGAATTGAATGTGCGTGTTGTAAAAAATCAGTGGGATTCTTCTTTTGACAACGTAATTGAATTTTACTTTATGGTCTTGGTATGCTTCCTCGGCATAAGCAGCACCTATTTGCGCCAGATGCCGAAATCTACCGTAGTAATAGATGTCGAAATGTTTGGTCTTAATTAATTTCCAGTCAAATTTTTCGTACTGGACTTTATTCCTTCCGAAGAAATAATACTGTGCTTTTAAAGGCTGCACAAGAAGAATCAGAAGAAACGATATGTAAAAAAATTTAACTCTCGGCAAGTTTATTTTTCAAATAGTAAATATTGTCAATTTCGGACGGGTCTTTACCTCGTAACAACGCTAAGAAATAAGTAACCCA
>WFQV01000156.1 GCA_015486905.1 Melioribacteraceae bacterium
AGACGCGAGAAGTAAGACGTAAGAAGTTTTGAGTCCCTTCGATTATTTGTCAATCGTATTTCATTTGTTCTTAGTTCTTGGTTCTTTGTTCTTAGTTCTTTGTTCTTAGTTATTGGTTGAATAAAATTCGTGCATTCGCGGCTTTTTCAGAAACTGGCTATTTAAAACAGAACTTGTGCTCTTTGCGACATTCTATTGCGCTCTCTGCGTGGTAAAATATGATTTTTTCGCAGATTGTCCCCTCCCCCGCAACCTGCGGGGTCGGGAACCAATCCGCTCTACAAATCTTAGCCAATTCATTCGTGCATTCGTGGCTTTTGCGGAGGCTGGTAACTTACGACTTAAGACTCGTCACTTAAGACTTTCTATCCGTGTCATCCGTGTTCTATCAAATCAGTGTCCTATCACTCATCACTTAAGAATGAAAAACTAATTGCTGAGAACCTACTGCTCAACACTCGTTATTTATTTCAAATCTCTTTGTCAAAATTTACAAAGAAAAAAAGATTCGGATTACAATACAACAGAAATTACTATTTTTACATTTATTAAAAATCGATTTAAGAAATGTTATTTCAGGAAGAAGTTTACGCAAATATGTTTCAGGCTTTAAAGGAAGCCGAACTTGCACTCGATGAGGGAGAAGTTCCAATCGGAGCAGTTGTAGTTTGGGAAGACAGAATAATCGGGAGGGGTCACAATCAAACTGAAAAATTGAAAGACCCAACCGCACACGCAGAGATATTGGCAATTACAGCGGCTTCGAATTACCTCAAATCAAAATTTCTTTACAACTGTGAACTTTACGTTACCGTTGAGCCTTGCATTATGTGTTCCGGTGCAATTTTATTAAGTAGAATAAAACGACTTTTCTTCGGTGCATTCGAACCTAAGTTCGGAGCCTGCGGTTCGGTACACAACGTCATTGAAAGTAAAGAATACAATCACAAGGTAGAAGTTTTTTCCGGAATTTATTCCAAAGAGAGTGAAAATCTTCTTAAAGGATATTTTAAAAAGAAGAGACTCCATTCCATCGGTTATTGAAATTTGGTTTTTATTTTTTGAAAACTCTGTTTAATTTTGTTTAACATTTAATTCCTAAAATAGAAAAGGTAAAAAAATGGAGATAATTATTTTCGGTGCCCCTGGCGTTGGGAAAGGGACTCAGGCAAAAATCATTTCTCAAAAGTTAAACATTCCCCACATTTCCACAGGCGATATTTTAAGAGAAGCAATTAAAAACGAAACAGAACTCGGCAAAAAAGCCAAGGAGATTGTTCAAAGGGGAGACCTTGTGCCCGACGACATAATGGGAGGATTAATTAAAAACACACTACTAAGCGACGAATGTAAAAACGGATTTATTTTGGACGGCTTCCCGCGTACCATTCCACAGGCTAAAATTCTTTCCGATATCTTTGCAGAGCTCGGGTTTGATTCTCCGATAGTTATTAAACTTTCCGCAGACGACGAAATAATAATTAATCGCCTTTCAAGCAGAAGGACTTGCAGCAATTGCGGTTACATTACAAATTTAAATGAGCTCGAAGACCCTGACGTATGCCCGAATTGCGGTGCCCGGGGTACATTGTACCAGCGTGACGACGACAAAGAAGAAGTAATTAAAAACAGATTGAAGATTTTCCACGAATCTACCGCTCCGGTAATAGAGTACTACAAAGGTAAAGCAAAAATCCTTGAGATCGACGGTGCTTTGCCATTAGAAGAAGTCACA
Organism: Melioribacteraceae bacterium; assembly: GCA_015486905.1. Lineage (GTDB taxonomy): Bacteria > Bacteroidota > Ignavibacteria > Ignavibacteriales > Melioribacteraceae > WFQV01. Next base: position 1,736 of record WFQV01000156.1, read on the forward strand.
CGTCAGATTTTCAAAGGATTGGGCATTAACTAAAAGACAAATTATTTTATCCCGAGTTTTAAGGTAATCACCTTAAGCTCGGGATTCTGAAATTTAACCTTTCTTTAATCTTACCCGAAATATTTTCTTTTTGTCTATCTTTAAAATTCTTTCAACGGGATGTTTTTTAACCAATTCGTAATCGTGAGTTGCAAAGATAATTGCAGCACCACGGCGGTTTATTCTTTTCAACAATTCCATTATCTCGTCGGTTATTTCAGGGTCGAGGTTGCCTGTCGGCTCGTCGGCTAAAAGCAATTTGGGTTCGTTGAGTAAAGCTCGGGCTATTGCAACCCTTTGAAGCTCCCCGCCGGAAAGCTCGTTAGGCATACTTTTCTGTTTGTGAGAAATGCCGACTTCACTGAGAGCTTCCAAAACCTTCTTCTTTACTTCTTTCTTTTTGTGATCGGTTACTCTTAAAACAAACTCAAGATTCGAGTAAATGTCCCTGTCTTCCAACAGCGCGGGATTCTGAAAAATCGTTCCCACTTTCCTTCGAAGGAAGGGGATTTCCTTCGGTTTTATTGTTGCGGAGGAAAAATTTTCGAAACGCACAACGCCTTTGTGCGGAAAGATGTTCATGTAAATTAAATTAAAAAGCGTGCTTTTACCCACACCACTTTTACCGATTAAATAGACGAACTCTCCCTGCTCAACTTTAAGATTCAAGCCGCTAAAAATCGGTTCCTTGCCGTAAGAAAATGAAACGTCTTTAATTATTAGCATATTCTTCGTTGTGAATTGTTAAAAATTGTGCTCTTTCCGTATCTGAATTTACATCCTTAAATGTAAAAGCATCGAAGCATTCGGTAACAAAAAATCCCGCTTCGTCTAAAGTATTAAAGATGTCAACAATATCAAAAATTTTTTGACGGTGAACTTCTTCAATCTTAGAACCGTCAGGCATTTCAAAGAAGAAATGATTAAGGTGAATTTTTTTCCTCCTGTCGAATTTACTAACTTGTTTGAACTTAATCCCGTTTATTTCTCCCCTTCTATTAAGGAATCGAAGATGTTTTAAACTGTTCTTTTCCAAGCTAACGTCAAAAATAAAAAGCCCTTCTTCCGAAAGCAGTCCTTTAACATTTAGAAAAAATTTCCTTAGTTCATCGAGGGTCATTAAATAATTGACGCTGTCGAAAGTGGAAAAAATGAAATCAAATTTATTTTTAAATGGCAAAGCTCTCATATCGCAACAAACTTTGGGAAGTTTTCCATTGCCATCCTTTTTTAACATCGCAAAAGATTTGTCGGTAAGAATAAGCTTTGGGATTCTTGATTCCAATTCATTTGCCAGACTTCCGTTTCCGCCTGCAATTTCCAACGCCGAGCGGGGTTCAACCCCCGAATAAATCAAAATATCCGAGATGTAATCAGCCCACACTTTGTAGTTGATTTCTTTCATAATAAAAGGATAAATTTCAGCTACAACCGAATATTGTTCGGCGATCATCTTGCCTCCCTATTTTCGGAAATTTGTACTCCGTATTGAATTGCTTTGGACATACTACCCGGGTTTGCAATCAATTTACCGGCTATGTCGTAAGCCGTTCCGTGATCGGGGGAAGTTCTTACAACAGGCAGCCCCGCAGTAAAATTAACGCCCGAGTTCATTTCCAGCATCTTAAAAGGAATTAGAACCTGGTCATGATACATCCCCACGACGATGTCAAATTGACGATATTTTTTTGTCCCGAAGAATGCATCCGGCACGAAAGGACCTTCGGCAAATTTTAACTTTTCAATTGCAGGGGAAATAATATCTTGCTCCTCCTTTCCGATTCTTCCGTTTTCACCTGCGTGAGGATTTAACCCCAATACGGCAATACGAGTTTTGCTAATTTTAAAATCATTAGTTAAAACATTTTTTAAAAACCTGAGAAAATTCACCAAACTGCTTTTTGAAAGATGTGAAGTAACTTCCATCAAAGGAATGTGAATCGTTACCAAAGCCGCATTGAATTCTTCGCCGATAAAAATCATTGCAAAATTTTTTGCATTAAAATATTCTGCTAATAATTCCGTGTGACCCGGGAAGTCAATGCCTGCTAACTCAAAAGCCGTCTTGGAAATAGGAGCGGTAACAATTACGCTATTTTCCACATTGGATTCCGAGAGCCGAAGCGCCTCATTAATTGCTTTGTAAGCTGTCCTTCCCGATTCTACCGTCGGATACCCAATATTCATAGGCGTATCGCCAATGTCAATTATATCCACTATTGAGGCATCTTCCGAAATATTATTGCCAAACGAATATTCGAATTCCGCCGATAGTGCAAAGTAATAATGTTCGAAAACGTTCTTAGGGACGACAAAAACAAATTTGTATTTAAGCGGGTCAAAATTTTCGCCGATGGCTTTAATAGCAACCTCGGGACCTATCCCGTTTACATCCCCACAGGTAACAACAATTCTTTTCTGCATTTTCACCATTCCAAAAATTTCTGCTAAAATGAAAATTAAAATAAAAAAAATCTTAGTCAGAGTTAAAAAAAATCCCTCTCAAAAGAGGGATTCAAAAATTAAGCGCTGAAATTAATCGGCTTTTTTAAATAGTTCAAAAATAGAACCAAATATTATTAACTGTTCATATTCCTCATGAACTCTTTGTTATTTTTGGTCCCTCTCATTTTATTAAGAAGGAACTGCATTGCTTCTACGGAATCAAATTCACTTAACAAGTTTCTCAATATCCACACGCGGTTAAGCTCTTCTTCGGAAAGCAAAAGTTCTTCCTTACGTGTGCCTGTTCTGTTGACGTCTATTGCAGGGAATATTCTTCTGTCCGAAAGAGCCCTGTCAAGTACAAGCTCCATATTGCCGGTTCCTTTGAACTCCTCGAAAATAACTTCGTCCATTCGGCTACCGGTTTCAATCAAAGCCGTGGCAATAATTGTAAGGCTTCCGCCGTCTTCGGTGTTTCTTGCCGCACCGAAAAATCTCTTCGGTTTTTGCAAAGCGTTCGAATCCACACCGCCGGAAAGGATTCTTCCCGAATGAGGGATTACGGTATTGTGCGCTCTGGCAAGGCGTGTTATGCTATCCAACAAAATTACAACATCCTGGTTTGCTTCCACCAAACGTTTTGCCTTTTCAATTACCATGTTCGCAACCTGAACGTGTCGTTCGGCAGGTTCATCGAAAGTAGAGCTAATAACCTCGGCTTGGACCGAGCGTTGCATATCGGTAACTTCTTCGGGACGTTCGTCTATTAAAAGCACAATCAACTTAACTTCGGGATGATTCCTCGTTATCGAGTTTGCAATTTTTTGAAGCAAAATAGTTTTACCGCTCTTAGGCGGAGAAACAATCAAGCCTCTCTGCCCCTTGCCGATAGGAGCCAACAAGTCCATTATTCTCATTGAATATTCACCCGGAGCCGATTCCAATTTTAATCTTTTCATCGGGTAAAGAGGTGTAAGGTTGTCAAAGAGTTTTCTCTCTTTAATCTCCTCGGGATTTTTGCCGTTAACGGCTTCCACCCTTAAAAGGGCGAAGAAGCGCTCGCCTTCCTTCGGAGGGCGAACTTGACCGCTTACAAAATCGCCGGTCCGTAAGCTAAATCTTTTAATTTGTGAGGGGGATACGTAAATATCATCGGGCGAGGGCAAATAATTGTAATCAGATGATCTTAAGAAGCCGTAACCGTCTTGGAGGACTTCCAATACCCCTTTGGCAAAAGTAAGTCCGTCTTTCTGAGTCTGAGCTTCTAATATTTTGAAAATAAGTTCTTGCTTTCTAAGATCGCTGTAACCGGACAAGTCCAGTTCTCGTGCAATCTTGTAAAGGTCGACAATTTTCTTTGACTGAAGTTCAGAAATATCCATAGGCATAATTCTATTCCGTAAATTGTTTTAAAATAATTCCTGTATTGACAAAACTTGAGCACCTAAAAATTTCAGGGATAATATTGACGTTGCTCTTATTTATATTTTTATGAACTTGTCGAAAGGAACAAGAGGCATATCTAAAATTAGTTTAAAAGAAATTAAATGTCAAGCCTTGCTAAAAGTTTCCCTTTAATGTTTCCTAAAATATAAATACTTCCCAAAATAATCAAACATTCTTTTTTATTTGTCATAATAAATTTCTCAACAAATTCGGCAGGTTCCTTAACTACCGAAGTCTTAATTCCTTTAGCGTTGCAAACCTCCTTCAATTCTACCGTTGTTGCCGCACGTTCGTAATCAATTGTGGTCAACAAAATATTGTCAAAATGCGGTGCGAGCTTTTCTATCATTTGAGAAATATTTTTATCCTTCATTGCTCCGAATATCAAAGTTCTTTCGACACAATTGTTTTCTTCTTTCTCAAACTCTTTTAAAAAAACTTCCACTCCGTCCGGATTGTGTGCCGCATCGAAAATTACTCTCGGTTCTTCCGAGTAAATTTCGTATCTTCCCTGCAAACCCGTATTGCTTTTAACTTTCAATAATCCGTCGGAAATTAATTTGTAATCATTAATATTAAAAATCAAATTCACCGTCAGTACTGCCAATGCTGCATTTACAAGTTGGTGGTAGCCCCGAAGCCCTGTTTTGTAAATGGTGAACATGAAATTATTTTTCTTTAATCTTACAAAATCTCCCCCATTAATTAGAAATTTTTCAAGAGGAAAAACATTTGCTTTTTTCGATTCGGCTTTTTGCACAATTACTTTTTTTGCTTCTTCGGGAACAAGCCCTAAAAATAAAGGTGTTTTTTCTTTAATAATACCGGCTTTTTCTTCGGCTATCGATTTCAGTGACTTACCCAAAATATTTGTGTGCTCGTAACTAATAGTTGTAATCACGGAAGCAATAGGAAACAAAGTATTTGTCGCATCGAGTCTTCCTCCCAAGCCGGTCTCAATAACTCCGATGTCAATATTCTGTTCGGCAAAATATTTAAATGCAAGCGCTGTGGTTACTTCAAAGAACGTGGGTTTGAAATCAGTAATGTAATTGTCCAACTCCTCCATAAAAGAAGCAATGTACTCGTCCCCTATCTCAACGCCGTTAATCCTTACTCGTTCGTTAAATCTAACAAAATGCGGAGAAGTGTAAAGCCCCACTTTCATTCCCTTTCCCGTCAGGATAGAAGCAATGAAAGAAGCAACGCTTCCTTTGCCGTTGGAGCCGGCAATGTGCAAGGAAGGAAATTTCCTCTCCGGATTGTCCAAGTGCTGCAAAAGCTTGGTAATATTGTCTAATCCGAGCTTAACACCGAATTTGTGCAATGAATAAAGTTTGTCTAACGCTTCGTCAATCTTCAATTACAAATGACCCTGTTAAATCCGAAATTTTTTCAATATCTGTTTCCATGCAGTAATTTTCAATACCATCGAGAATTTCCATCGAGGCTTTCGGGTTAATAAAATTCACCGTTCCAAGTTGAACCGCCGAGGCACCCGCAATCATAAATTCAACGGCATCTTTCCAATTTGTAATTCCACCTATTCCGATTATCGGGATGTCAACTTTTCTCTTAATCTCAAGCACCTTTGCAATGGCAACCGGTTTAATAGCTGGCCCGGAAAGCCCGCCGGTAATGTTTTTAATTTTCGGTTTTCTTGTGTAAATATCGAACGAGGCACCCACAAGAGTATTGATTGCCGATACGGCATCGCCGCCGTTGTCTTTTACCGCTTTGGCAAACCGCCATATTTCCGCAACATTCGGCGACAGCTTAATGATTAAAGGCTTTTGTGTTACCGCTCTTGTTCTTGCGGTTATTTCAGCAACGGAATCCAAATTATTCCCGAAGAGCAAACCGCCGTCTTTTACGTTTGGGCAGGAAACGTTTATTTCAAATGCTTTAACCGTTTCTTCCTCTTCAAGTATTTGAACACACTCGACGTATTCTTCTACCGTGCTAGCGGCAATGTTGCAAATAACGGTCGAACCAATATCTTTAAGGAATGGGAGTTTTTCTTTAATGAACTTTTCCAAGCCAACATTAGCAAGACCGATGGCGTTTAACATTCCTGCGGGGGTTTCCGTTACTCGCATCGGTTCGTTTCCGATTCTCGGATTAAAAGAAACGGATTTTGTAACAATCGCACCTATTTTACTCAAGTCAACAAACTCTGAAATTTCGTTTCCGTAACCCACCGTTCCCGAAGCAAGCATAATGGGATTTTTCAATTCGAGCCTGCCGATGTTTACTTTCAAATTTGCCATTTTAAAATTCCACATCGTTAATATTGAAAACCGGTCCGTCCTTACAAACCAAGAAGTAACCTTCCGAAGCAGCCGATTTTATTGCACATCCTTGGCACAACCCAATGCCACAGGCCATATTCGATTCTGTTGAAACCTCACAATCAAGCCGGTACTTTGTTGTTAATTCTTTCAAAGACTTGAACATCTGATTCGGTCCGCAGGCAAAAATTTTTAATTCCGATGTTTCAAGATTTTTAATTTCTTTTTCCATTAATTGAACGACCGTACCTTTGAATCCTGTACTGCCGTCGTCCGTTGCCACTAAAACGTTTTCAAGTCCGTCACTTACAATCTGAGCTTTTGTGCGGCTTCCCAGGAAAGAAAGAATTTTCTTTTTACCTTTTAACTCTTGAGTCAAAAAAGGAAAAGGTGCAACACCAATTCCACCGGCAAGTAAAACAGCTATTTTAAAATCTCCATCCGTGTTAAAGCCTTTGCCTAAAGGCCCAAGAACGTTTAGTGCCTCTCCGGGTCTTGTCCGTGACAGCATTTCCGTACCAGTACCTTTGACTTCCACCAGGAAAGAAACCTCCTTGCCATTAATAGCATTAATGCTAAAGGGTCTTCTTAATAAAGGAGATAATCCATCGTTGACCTTAATTTCACAGAACTGTCCTGCCGTTGAACGCCGGCTAATTTGAGGAAGTTCAATCGTAATCTTAAAAATATTTCTTTTCAGAAAAATGTTTTCGGTTACTTGTCCGATTTCAATCATTGAGAATTCTTCAACAAAAAAAATTAAAAGTTAAAATCATTGAAAATAATTTAGCGGAATCGCATATGTTTATTTTTTAGCCACTAATTACACGAATTTTCACGAATTTTTGTAAACCAGTAATCAAGCCAACTTTCCTTTTATTCGTGCATTACTTATTTCTATAATTAGAATCGTTATTTAAGTGATAGGGCTTACAAATTGCATCATTCATTTCAACCATTTATTCAACTATTCATTCATCCAATCATCCATTCATCCAATCATCCATTCATCCAATCATCCATTCATCCAACCATGCAATCAATCTACTCCTCACGCATTCATAATTCATAACCTGCCTACCGGCAGGCAGGTTCATCATTCATAATTAATAATTAATATCATTCGTTCATTTTCTTATTGTATCTGCCTTCGATTGCCGTAATTTTGTCCAGGCGTCTTTTGTGACGGTCGCCCAGAAAATCGTTGGAGAAGAAAACGTCCAAAATAGATTTGACCGTCTCCTCGCCCAATGTTTTTGCGCCGAGCACAATCATATTGGCGTCGTTGTGCTGCCGGGCGCTCTTAGCGGAAAACTCATTGTAGCAAGTGGCGGCTCTTATTCCGGGGAC
>WFQV01000157.1 GCA_015486905.1 Melioribacteraceae bacterium
AATTAATAGAGTGTTTACAACACTAATTAATTGAAAGACAGCTCAATTTTTGGTATATTTCTATATTAAAACTGATTAATATAAGGGGTAATTTTAATGGACTTTAAGGTTAACAGTAAAGAGCTTGAAAATTTACTTTCTAAGATTTACCCGGCTATTCCTACAAAGACACCGATGTCTATTCTTGAATATTTTTACTTTGAATTGAGCGAGGGTGTTTTAAACGTTTACGGAACTGATTTGGAAATATCTCTTAAAGCATCTATTTCAGTTTCTGCCGAAGGAAATTTCAAAGGGTTAATTCAGGCAAAAAGACTTTATGAATTAATAAGGTCTTTTAGAGAAACCACCGTTTATTTTCAAATAGAATATGACCATACACTTTACTTAGCCACTGATAAAGGAAAGTACAAATTTGTTTATTTGGACACTGACGATTATCCCGAGATTCCATCTTTTCCAAGTGCAAATTCCGAAGAAGAAATTAAAGAAGTTATAATCAATGGTGATGAATTAAAATACTCACTTGAAAAAACTTCCTTTGCAATAAGCAAAGAAGAAATTCGTCCTGCAATGATGGGAATGCTTTTTGAATTTGAACCGGAAGGTTTGAGATTTGTAGCTACCGACGGACATCGTTTAATTAATCTGCTTGATAAAAACGTTAAACATAATTTTGAAGAGCAATATGTTGTTCCCGAAAGGGCTATTTCCGTGCTTACAAAATTGTTGGATGAAAAAGATGTTAAAATATATTTGAACAAAACACACGTTTCATTTAAACTCAGCGATATCGAGCTTATTAGTAGATTAATAGGTTACAAATATCCTGAATACAAAAATGTTATCCCTTTGGAAAACGAGTTTACGTTAAAAGTTAACAGGGAAGAACTTAACGAAGCAATCAGAAGAATGCTTTTGTTTTCGGTTAGCGAAACGAGAAAAATTAAATTCTCTTTAATGAAGAACGAGATGGAAATTTCTGCAGAAGATATTGACACCGGTGCTTCCGCTAATGAAAGTATGGAATGTGAATTTGACGGTGAGCCTATGGATATTGGCTTAAACGCCGCTTTCCTATCGGATGTTCTTAATCACCTTGCGCCTGAAGAAGAAGTAATTTTCAAAATTAACTCTCCGACAAAAGCAATTATTCTTTTACCGACGAAGGGAAAGGAGAATTTTGATTTGCTTATGTTGGTTATGCCAGTACGCTTAAATGCCTAAAAAATGTTTTTGAAAAAATTACAATTAATAAATTTTAGATTACATAAAAACAGTTCTTTGAATTTTTCTGATAATTTGAATTTCATTGTCGGAGGAAACGGACAAGGAAAAACATCTCTTTTGGAAGCCGTTTATTATTTAACTACAACCAAAAATATGCTTGGGTTAAACGATTTCGATGCGATAAATTTTAATGAAAATTATTTCGAAATAAATGGCGATTTCGAAGACCTCTCTAAAAATAACGTTAAAATATTTTTTTCTAAGGAAGTTAACAGAAAAAAAATCTTTTTGAACAATAAACCGGTAAATAAATCGTCGGAACTAATAGGAAAATTTCCGGTTGTAACATTAACACAAGCAGATCATTACGTTACATTCGGTGCTCCGAGCGAAAGAAGAAAGTTTATCGATGCCTCAATTTCTCAAGCAAGCGAAACTTATTTGAATATTTTACTTGAATACAATAGAATTTTAAGGCAGAGATCATCGCTGTTAAACAAAATACGTGAATACTTCGACAAAAGTCTATCCGATGAACTGAACGCTTGGACGGAATCTTTGATTAAGTTGGGTTCTCAATTGGTTGAACATAGATTAAAATTTATTGGTGAGTTTAACGAATATTTAAAAAGTTCTTTTTACAAAATAATGAAAGACACCGAAATACCGGAAATAGATTACTCGTTCTTAGGTACTGAAAATCCGGAAGAAGTAGAGAAAAAGTTTTACGATGAAATAAGTAAAAAAAGGGACGATGAAATTCGTAGAGCATCAAACTTAATAGGACCTCACCGTGACGATTTTATTTTTAAAATTAACAAACTTGAGCTTAAAAAATTTGGCTCACAGGGACAGCATAAAACATTTCAATTGGCTTTACGTTTCGCACAATTTTTTTACTTAAAGAAGAAACTTTCCAAAACCCCAATTTTTTTAATGGATGATATTTTCGGTGAGCTCGATTCCTTTAGAGCAAAAAAAATTAGTGAGTATTTGAAAGAAATAGGACAGGCTTTTATTACTATTACTGATTTTACTAACTATGATAATCTTATTGACAGAGAGAACGATTTGCTAATTAATGTAAGTAACGGTGTTTGCAGATATGTCGAAAATTAAATCCGTCGGACAAATTTTGGGTGAAGCAAGAGAGTTCGAGAAAATAAGAACGACGGTTGAAAATACCTCTGTTGTAAAAGAGTTTAAAAATATTTTTCCCGAATTTAAGAAAGTTGTTAAACCCAAACGCGTGCAGTCAAAAACTCTTTTACTTAGAGTGGAAGATTCCGTTTGGCGAAACGAACTGAATATTAACAAGAGAAAAATAATTGAAAAAATAAATAAACATTTTGGAAAAGAAATTATTAAGAATATTAGATTTGTTTAGAAAAAGTAATAGGTGAAAAATTGACCAAAGAACAAGCGCAGAAAAATTACACAGCTAAAAATATTAACGTACTCAAAGGCTTGGAAGCGGTTCGTAAAAGACCTGCAATGTACATCGGTGATGTTAGCTCGAGGGGGCTTCATCATCTTGTTAATGAAGTGGTTGACAACTCAATTGACGAAGCACTTGCGGGCTACAACGAAAAAATATTTGTTTCAATAAATAAAGACGGAAGCGTTACGGTTGAAGACAAAGGAAGAGGAATACCTGTAGATATGCACCCGGTAGAAAAACGCTCCGCACTTGAAGTGGTAATGACCGTCCTCCACGCAGGCGGTAAATTCGATAAAAACTCTTACAAAGTTTCGGGGGGACTACACGGCGTTGGGGTCTCTGTAGTAAATGCTTTGTCAGAATGGTGTAAGGTGGAAGTTAAAAGAGGCGGTAAAAAATATTTTCAGGAATATCATAAAGGAATGCCTGTAGAAGATGTGAAAAGTATTGGAACCGTAAAGCATGACGATACAGGCACCAAGGTTATATTCAAACCCGACCCGGAAATATTTAGAACTACGGAATTTAAATTCAATATTTTAGCGGAAAGGATGAGAGAGCTTGCCTTCTTAAATAAGAACGTAACAATTAAAATAAAAGATGAAAGAGACGGTAGAGAAGAAACCTACCATTACAAAGGCGGATTGCTTGAATTTGTAAAATACCTCGACGAAAAAAGAAACACGCTTCACAAACCCGTTTACATCGAAGGCGAAAAAGAAAACACACCCGTAGAAATTGCTTTTGAATATACGGACAGTTATTCGGACAACATTCATTCCTATGTGAATAACATTAACACAATTGAAGGCGGTACACACCTCGTGGGATTTAAAACAGCCCTTACGAGAACCTTTAACAATTATGCGGCAAAAAATAATTTAATTAAAGAAACCAAGAAAGGTAAAATCACATTAACCGGAGATGATTTCCGCGAAGGGCTGACAGCCATTATTTCAATTAAAGTAATGGAACCGCAGTTTGAAGGACAAACAAAAACCAAATTGGGTAACAGCGAAGTTAAATCTATTGTGGAGACAATAGTAGGTGAGAAATTAAACGATTATTTGGAAGAGCACCCTGCCGTTGCAAAAAAAATAATTGACAAGTGCATGCGAGCCGCGGAAGCGAGAGAGGCGGCAAGAAAAGCAAGAGACTTGATAAGAAGAAAAAACGCTCTCGATACGCTTCACCTGCCGGGTAAATTGGCCGATTGCTCAATTACCGACCCCGAACATTGCGAAATTTACATTGTGGAAGGTGACTCGGCCGGCGGTTCGGCAAAACAAGGAAGGGACAGACGTTTCCAAGCAATACTTCCGATAAAAGGAAAAATTTTAAATGTTGAAAAGGCAAAAATGAATAAAATTTTGGAGAACAATGAAATTCAAGCAATTGTCTCTGCAATTGGTTCGGGAATAGGGGATGACTTCGATTCTTCGAAATCCCGCTACGGCAAAATAATAATAATGACGGATGCCGACGTTGACGGAAGCCACATACGCACGCTACTGTTAACTTTCTTTTACCGCTATATGAAAGAACTGATTGCCGAGGGGAAAGTTTACATTGCACAGCCACCTCTTTACAAAATTAAAAAAGGAAAAGAAGAACATTACGCCTTTGACGAAGAGGAAAGGGATAGAATATTAAAACGTTTCAAGACAAACGGAGACTTAACAGAAGACGGAACACCTAAAGGCGTTACAATTTCAAGGTACAAAGGTTTGGGTGAAATGAATCCCGAACAACTTTGGCAAACTACAATGAATCCCGAGTCCCGTACGGTGCTTCAAGTTACTCTCGAAGGAATTGAAACGGAAAAAACATTCCAAACTCTGATGGGTGACGACGTTCTGCCGCGAAGAGAATGGATTGAAGAAAATGCTCAATATGCAAATCTTGATGTTTAATATTGTTGATTGAAATTAAAGGAAAATTATGGCTACTTTTTTTGAGAAAATAATACCTGTTGCTTTAGAAGATGAAATGAAAACCTCTTACATCGATTACGCAATGTCCGTAATTGTTGCAAGAGCTTTACCGGATGTTAGAGACGGCTTAAAACCGGTGCACCGCAGAGTTCTTTACGGAATGCACGAAATGGGAGTTAGCTGGAATAAACCATTTAAAAAATCGGCGAGAATCGTCGGTGAGGTGCTTGGTAAGTATCATCCGCACGGAGACAGCGCCGTTTACGACACGATGGTTAGAATGGTGCAGGATTTTTCGCTGCGCTATCCACTCGTTGACGGGCAAGGTAACTTCGGCTCGGTTGACGGAGATTCACAGGCGGCAATGCGTTACACCGAAACCAGACTTTCGCGAATTGCCGAGGAAATGCTGAGGGACTTGGACAAGAACACGGTTGACTTTGTGCCAAACTTCGACGACTCTTTACAAGAGCCCACCGTATTACCCTCCTACATTCCTAATCTTTTGGTTAACGGCTCAAGCGGTATTGCAGTTGGAATGGCTACAAATATTCCGCCGCACAACTTGGGTGAGATTATCGACGGTCTTGTGGCTTTAATTGAAAAACCCAAAATGAGCGACGAGGAACTGTTGAAATTAGTTAAAGCTCCGGATTTCCCTACCGGGGGAATAATTTACGGTTACGAAGGTGTGCGCGAGGCTTACCTTACGGGGCGCGGAAAAATTACAATTCGCGCAAAAGCAAATATTGAAATTCACAAGAACGAAAGAGCTACTATTGTAATCAGCGAACTTCCTTACCAAGTTAACAAAGCCAACTTAATTGAAAAAATTGCCGAGCTGGTTAAAAGCGGTAAAATATCGGAAATTACTAACGTGCGGGACGAATCCGACAGAGACGGCTTACGCGTTGTAATTGAAATGAAAAGAGATGCACAGCCTACCGTAATTTTAAATCAACTTTACAAACACACACAAATGCAGGTTACTTTCGGTGTGATAATGCTTGCTTTGGTGAACGGCGTTCCGAAAGTACTTACACTACGCCAGGCAATGGAGTATTTTTTAGATCACCGTATGGACGTGCTTATTCGCAGAACAAAGTACCAATTGGAAGCTGCCGAGAAGCGCGCTCATATTTTGGAAGGCTACATTATTGCTCTCGACAATATCGACGAAGTGATTGAGATTATTAAAAAGTCACGGAATGTTGAAACAGCAAGACAAAATTTAATGCGCAGGTTTAAACTGTCCGAAATACAAGCGAAAGCAATTCTCGATATGCGTCTGCAAAGACTAACGGGACTGGAAAGAAAGAAAATTGAAGACGAGTACAAAGAGACGATTAAATTAATTGAAAGATTGAAAGGAATTTTAGAAAACGAGAAGAAGAGATTTAAAATAATCAAAGACGAACTCATCGAAGTTAAAGAAAAATATGCCGACGATAGGCGTACTGAAATAGTATTCGACACGAAAGATTTTACGCTTGAGGATATTATTGCCGAAGAGGATGTTGTCGTAACTATATCCCACAGAGGATTTATTAAACGCTTCCCCGTTAGCGGTTACCGTCGTCAAGCTCGAGGCGGCAGAGGCGTTACCGGCGCCGGTACAAAGGACGACGACTTTATTGAACATATGTTCATTACCTCAACTCACAATTACATTATGTTCTTTACGGACAAAGGAAAAGTTTACTGGCTGAAGGTTTATGAAATTCCCGAAGGCGGAAGAGCCGCACGCGGGCGTTCGATAATCAACCTCATTCAAAAGGAAAAGGACGAAAATATTACGGCATTTGTAGCCGTCAAAGAATTTTCGGACGACAAATATTTAATGATGGTTACCAAACGCGGGACGGTAAAAAAAACGGTTCTTTCCGCGTATTCGAATGTTCGTAAAGGTGGAATAAATGCAATTAACCTTGTACACGGCGATAAGTTGGTAGAAGTTAAAATGACCGACGGTATTAACGATGTAATTATCGGCACAAGGAACGGTTTGGCTATTAGATTTAATGAGAAAGACGTACGCAAAATGGGAAGAACGGCTACCGGTGTGAGAGGAATAAGACTTTCGCCCGATGACGAGGTAATAGGGTTTATTGTAATTCGCTCTGCCGACACACTGCTTGTGGTTACGGATAGAGGTTACGGCAAGCGTAGTAAAATTGCCGATTACCGCATTACGCATCGCGGCGGCAAGGGAATTCTTACGGTTAAAACCGGTGAAAAAAACGGCAAATTAATTGCAATGAAGGAAGTCAACAATACCGATGAACTTGTGATTATTTCTAACACGGGAATGGTAATTCGTCAAAGCGTTAAAGAAATTCGTGTGATGGGCAGAAACACACAAGGCGTAAGAGTAATTCGACTTCGTGAAGGCGAGACAATTGCCGATATCGCCAAAGTTGTACGCGAAGAAATTGAATTTAATAAGGACAACAACGGCGACGATAAAGGACCACAAATCGACGGACTCTAATAAAGTCCGTTTTTTATTTTAAATAAATAGAAAGGTAGAAAAATGTCAGAGAATATGAAACTTAATTTCGATTCGAAATGCGTGCATGCAGGAATTGAGGATTACGAACACGGTCCTGTGATTCCTCCGATTTACCAAACATCAACATTTAAATTCAAATCCACACAACAAGGAGCCGCTCTTTTTAGAGGTGAGAAAGAAGGTTACATTTACACAAGAATGAGTAACCCTACGGTTGAAGCAATGGAAAAAGCAGTTGCATCTTTGGAAGGCGGTTACCGTGCCTTGGGCTGCGGAAGCGGTATGGCGGCTATTTCAACCACACTTTTAACTTTGCTTAACACAGGCGACCACGTAGTGTTTTCGGAAGCAGTTTACGGTCCAACCGCTACCTTGATTGTTAATGTTTTGAGCAGATTCGGTATTGAATCCACACCGGTGAATTCTACGGATTTGAAAAACATCGAAGAAGCAATGAAACCGAACACAAAAGTTGTTTACATTGAAACGCCGGGTAACCCTACGTTGGCAATTACGGATTTAAGTGGCGCTGCCGAAATAGCACACAAACATGGGGCATTGATGGTTGTGGACAATACTTTCATGAGCCCGGCACTGCAGAGACCTTTTGAACATGGCGCTGATGTTGTTGTTCACAGCATGACAAAATTCCTTAATGGTCACGCCGATGTTGTGGCGGGTATTATTGTTGTTAAGAGCCATGAAGATTACAAAAAGTTCCGCTCTGTTCTTAATCAATTAGGCGGAGTTATTGACCCGTTCAATGCTTTCCTTGTTCATCGCGGATTGAAAACACTCGATGTTAGAATGCAAAGATTAAGCGATAATGCAATGAAAATTGCTAAGTTTCTGGAAGCACATCCGAAAGTAAAATGGGTTCGTTACCCGGGTTTGGAAAGCCATCCGCAGTATGAAATCGCTCAAAAACAGCAATCCGCACCAGGCGGAATGGTTTCATTCGAAATTAAAGGAGGTTTTGCCGCAGGTGAAGCGGTAATGAATTCGGTTAAACTTTGTACCCTCGCAGTAAGTTTGGGCGGGGTTGAAACCCTTATTCAACACCCTGCAAGCATGACGCATCTTTCGATGGGTCGGGAAGCAAGGGAAAAAGCAGGTATTACAGAAGGTTTGGTAAGGATTTCGGTAGGAATTGAAAATGTAAACGATTTGATTGCGGATTTGGAACAAGCACTAAGTCACGTAGAAGAAGTTTAATTTTTAAGCCCCGTCAAAAAGGCGGGGC
>WFQV01000158.1 GCA_015486905.1 Melioribacteraceae bacterium
AGGTCGAAAAAGTGACGGTGAACCCGGCACGGTCACGCTTTGGCGGGGGCTACAGCGTCTTGATACGGCCACGGAGATGTATGTAATCTTCACATCTTCTTCTCGAGATGGACCATAATACCCACTGTGCCTTGTGTGTATAAAGGTTAGCCCTTTTGGAGAGGGGTTTGGGGTGAGGGGGTAAAGGATTTCAAAATCTCCAACCTCTTCTCAATCTTCCCACTCTTTTCAAGCCATTTTAACACCGAATTCAACTCAATTTCATACCCCAAACCGCCGTTCATCTTAACGCGACGTGTGACAAAATGACCGTGTTGGCAGTGCCATTTAACAGTCCTTTTTGTAAGCCCTAATAATTTCCCACCTTCTTGTGCGGAAATCCAAAGTGATTTTTCGGCTAAATTATTATTTTGAAATGAGTTAGATGTTCCAATCAAAGAATTTTCTAATTTCCCACCTTGTTTCCCACCTTTATTTAAAAGGTGGGAAATATTTCCATTAGAAAAACCGTCTTTCATAGCGGCAACTCCGAATATTTTAAAACCCTCTCCGGATTGATTATATTAGTAACGCCAACTAACAATTTATTAACCAACCCGGAGGTAAAAATGGAAAGAGAGACGAAAGAATTCACGGTAGTCCTCAAAAACGGCGTAGTATTTACGGTTAAAGCAAATACGTTCGAAACCTTAAAGCGACGCGAGGATAAGAATAACGGCATTGTCGTTGAGTTGCCCGAAGAATTCGCATTTGACACTACTCCCGTTAAGTCGAACATTCTCTATCTCCCTATTTCGGAAGTCTCGGCAATATTTTCTTCCGAAGCCGGCTCTTTCTCGTTTATTGTCAAGTAGAAAGTTCTTCCGGTAACATATCGCCTCGTTCTTTTTCCGTCGGATCTAACGATTAAACTTTCGTTTATCTTTACAGCGTCAACCGAGAAGCCCTTATTTTTAAGGGCTTCTTCTACTATGTCCATAAGTTTTTGTCCTTTTTCCAACGATTCTTTTGTTAAATACTCATCCATTTTAAGTTACTCCTTTCTTTTATTGTAAAAATGGGATTTCTAACTGTTTATTCGCCTTTTTATCGCAATATTTTTTTACGGCGAGTCCTTTCCGCGTAGCTTGAATAATAGCTTCTTCGACTTTTTGGTGTTTTTCGTCGGTCGGTTCCTCCAAGAACTCAATCAACGAGCCTACGGCGGCGTTGCACGCCTTTTGGTATTCTTGCGTCATTTTCGTTTCGTCCTTTTTGCTCTTTGCCGGTTTCGGCAGCTTTACAAGCGCAAAACCGCACTCCCAAGCCATTAACTTCAGCAATCCGTAATTCTTCTTTATTTTCATTGCCGGAAGCGCAACTTCAATTGGCGTTGGCAGTTCCTCACTTAACGAGGAGATTCTGCACAGATAGGAATAAGACTTGTTTACCTTTTCGGCAAGCTCAAAAATTGTAATGCCTTTGCCGTGAATTAGCTTTTGCGTTTCAATTTTAATGCGCGTATTAATGTCCATTAGAAACTCCCGCAAAAATTCTAACGGAAATGGAATTGCAAGCCAGCGCCATATTGATTATATTACACATATCGGTTACGCCGTTTTTTTTAGCTTGCGTTCTAACACTTTATTGATTTTTTCGAGCATTTTCGGGTTCTTTCGCTTCCCAGACAGTAAAAGGGAAACGTAAGCATCGCTAATGCCGAGCTCTTTACTTATTTCGCGCTGGTAAGGAAATTTTTTGATTTCCATAATTGTTTTAATGGGTTTCATTGCAAATCCATTTTTTTATTAAATATTTTGTTAAAGATTTTACACAAAAATAGGGAATTACCTAATACTTGTCAAGTTTAAAATTAGGTAATCCCCTATGATAGGAGCAAAAACTTTGAATATAGGCGAAAAACTAAAGATTTTTGCTAAAAAAAATTTCGGTTCAGTTGGAAAATTAGCTGAAGCTTTAGGAATGAAAACGCCAAGTCTTTATACTTATCTCAACAATGATAGTATTCCTGGCGGAATTATTTTAAAAAAGCTCCAGGACCTTGGTTGCGACATAAATTGGTTATTAAGCGACGACGAGAATCCGCCGCCGGTGACGGATGCGCTGATAAAGAAGCGCCTCGCAGAATTAGAGGAGGAGAACCGCCGCTTACGTGACAGTATTAGCCGTATGGTTCTCCTTGCAGAGGAAGAATTAAGAAAAGGAAAAATTAAGAGGCGTAAAAAGTAGATTTAAGGCGTGTTAAATAAGGATTAAAAGCGGTGTAAAATTTCGCAAACCAAGCGTAAAAAAGTGCAATTTTGTGCAAAATTTCGCAAACTTCCGTTACGCTCAAAAATCGCCGTAAATTATTAAAAATAAACACCTTATGCGCTTTCACCCTCATTAC
>WFQV01000159.1 GCA_015486905.1 Melioribacteraceae bacterium
ATAGTACAAAGAAGCGCGAAGCGCTTCAATTTCAATAACTGCGGGCGAAACCCGCAGAAAGAACAACGCTTAAAAGAAGAACTGCGAAAGCAGTTCAATTATGCATGTGACAATACCATTCTAAGAGAGAAAAATATTGCCACCAAATTTAACCTTGTACCAAGCGCGACAAAGAAAGTTAAGCAAAAATTATTTAACGGAGTATCCAATATTCATTTCAATCCTTTAATCATTTTCTCATATTCATTATGCGATCCAATCCATACCCAAATAAAATCTTCGCCTTCTTTAATAGCCAACGCTCTGTAATTATTTCCTATTCGAATAGACCAGAATTTGCTTACTTTTTTAAAATGAAGAGAAGGATGTAACGGAGATATTTTAAGTAATTCAAAATTCTTTTTAGCTATTTCTTTCACACTTTTAGGGAGTTTTTCTAAATGTCGCCAAAACCGGGTGGTTGCTTTGTGCATTCATAATTCCTTTAATTTTCCGTATTTCTTTTCTTCCAAAGCTTCCCTTACAAGAAAATCAAGTTTACCCGATTCGGAATCTTTTTCAATCTGCTTGTCCCATTGTTCCCAATCTCTTTCAAAAAACCAATCTCTTAAATGAGCAAAATCCTCTTTCGAAAGAGACTCAATCGAGGATTTTATTTCTTCTATTTTATCCATTGACTGATTACCAAATAACTATTAAAAATTTTTATTGTCTGATTGCCTTTTTGTAGTAAAAAATATTGTTCTTTTAAAATGAAACTAAAAATAAATAATTTAATTGTCAAACAAAAAAAATGTTTTTGAGTACAGGTTTAAAATCTGTGGCAAAAAATAAAAAAAATAAGAAAGAAGAAACAAGAAATAAGAAATAGTTCAATGAGAGACGCAAGACATATTAATTAAGATTAAAAATGTTTTGTCCGCAAGCAAACAGACAAAACCATCCACTCATCCATTTATCCAATTATCCAAGAATCGCTACAAGACAAAAAAATAGACGCAAGAGGTAAGACGCAAGGCATTAGGCTTATTATTGTCAAATCGAGAACCTTGCATAAATGGATGATTGGATGAGTGGATGCATGGATGATTGGATTGTCCGCATTCCCCCCCATTTTGCGGGGTAAACTCTTTAGGGTCGGTAAGGGAGGTAAAGGGTGGGTTGGGAAAAATAAGGAAAGCAAAAAATCGTAATAAAACGCTTTAGAGAAAAAGACAAGCTAATTTTTTTTGCCACCGGATTTAAACTTGTACCCAAAGAAAGTTAAGCAAAAATTATTTAACGAAGTAACCTCCTCATTTAACATCTTTTAGCATTTTAATAATATGTTTAGCCAAATATTCATTTATTTCCTTGTGCCTTGGTACAGGTTGAGATATTCTAGTTTTAGGATTATGATACCAAGTCATGTTTACTACCATGCCTAATTAGAATGCATCCCATTTTTTCGAGTTCTTGAATTAGTTTCCTCCTTTTCATGCCACTTCCAATTCATCAACCCTACGTACACAAGGGATTTCACCACTTGAAAGATCCCTGTAAATATCTTTCAAATTTTCCTTCAATTCTTTTAGAGTTTCCCCTTGTGTAATATAATCCGGATACTCTTCGAAATAGCCCAACCACATTTGTTCGTCTTTCCAATAAACGAATTTCTTTTTTTTCATATCCGCCTCTTCTTCAATAAAATGTAAAACAATAATAACACAAAAATAATAAAAGTTCTTATTTCTTAGTGTTGCTTTTTCCTTTTGGCTATTCTAAAAAAATTTTGCAAATTTGCTCTCTTAATTAAGAGGAAATAATGGAAGGCTACAAAAAATTCAGAAAGGATTTGGAGAGCAGTAGTAAAATCGTTCTTACCTGCCATGTAAATCCCGACGGAGATGCAATAGGTTCCGAGCTTGCGCTTTATTACGCATTAAAGAAAATGAAAAAAAATGTTCAAATAATCAATCATTCGGAAACGCCTTACACCCTTGCTTTCCTCGACGAAGGGAAAATCATTCAAAAATATAACCACAAAATTCACGATGAGATTATTTCAAATTCGGAACTAATGGTTTTCCTCGATATGAACGTTCTTAACCGTGTGGTAAGCATGGTAAACATCTGTAAAAAATTCAAAGGCAAAACGTGGGTAGTTGACCACCACACGGACGCTGAAAATTTCGCCGGCGATTACATCCTAAATACTAATGCATGTGCTACGGGAGAAATAATTTACGACTTCTTTAAAAAGGAAAAATTTGTTGAGCTTGATTCCCAAATAGCAATTGCTCTTTACACGGCAATAATGACCGACACAGGCTCGTTCCGCTTCGACAGAACAACACCGCGCATTCATAGAATAGTAGCCGATTTAATGGAGTTCGGTATTCGTCCCGAACTTATTTACGAACAGATTTACGATCAGGGAGAAATAGGACGGCTGAAACTTTTAGGCTATGCTTTGGAGACGCTTTCTCTTAACTCAACAAAGGAAATTTGCCACATGACCATTTCACTCAAAGCATTGAAGGAAACCGGCACTGATGAAGCCGATATTGAAGGGTTTGTTAATTACACTACGTCCGTCCGCGGAGTTAAAATAGGAATGCTTTTCTACGAACTGCCAAACGGCTTTAAAGTAAGTTTCCGTTCCAAAGGGAATATTCCGGTCAACAAACTTGCTGCAGAATTCGGCGGCGGGGGACATCTGAACGCTTCGGGCGCCAGAATTCCCAACGGGAAAATAAAAGAATATTTAAATATAATAGTCGGAGCAGCTGAAAAATATTTAACAAAGGGAGAAAGAAAATGATTTACGAAATGGAATTAAAAACCTTAGGCAAAAAACAATTTAAATCTTTAAATAACTCCGCACTCATAGTTTTTGTCGATGAGAAAAATGCCGCTGACGAAGTTAAAAATCTCAGCAAAAATTTTGATTTCGATATTCCGCCTTTTCAATTAGAGAAATTAAAAGATTCAAAAACCGACAGTGTGATGTTAACCCCGGGCTCAAAACCGGAGGCTGTTTTTGTGATTAAAATAAAAGAGACAGATAAACTGACACAGGACTTTTTCCGCAATGAACTATCCGCCGTTCCGAAACAGCTGAAAGATTCCAATATTAAATTTTTAGACATCCTTTTACCCGATTCGGAAAAATTCAAACAACTTTTTCACAATGATGAAGACTATTTTTACCAAACTTTTACCGAGGGGATTTTACTCGGTAATTACGAATTCGACAAGTACAAAAGCGAGAAGAAAAAAAATTTAAAGTTAAATGTCCGCTTTTATTCCGATTCGCCCCATTGCACCAAAGGGCTTGAAAACGCCGAGGAAATAATTGACTCGGTCTTCTTCACTCGCGACTTGGTAAACGAACCGGCCATTACTTTAACCCCGCAAGAATTAGCAAAAAGGGTAAAGAAAAGATTCGCAAAAAGCTCTGTGAGCGTTAAAGTGTTAAACAAAACCGAAATATTAAAACGAAATATGAACGCTCTCTATTCGGTCGGTAAAGGAAGTGAAAATCCCCCGTTGCTTTTGGAATTACATTACAAGCCCAAGGGTGCAAAGAAAAAGATTGCACTTGTCGGTAAAGGTGTTACTTACGACTCCGGCGGCTACTCAATTAAGCCTACCGACGGCATGGTCGATA
>WFQV01000160.1 GCA_015486905.1 Melioribacteraceae bacterium
GACAGCATGCATCCATCCAACTTGTCGCGCCGAATCCCGACTTGTCGGGACAAGTTGTGTGTTTAAAAATCAATAATGATGGTTTCATTAAATAAAATTGATTCTTAAAAGTTTTGTATTTTAATGTTTAAAATTTTTAAAACAAAATTCTTAAACATAATTTTTTAGCCTATGAACTATTTAATAATCATAGTCATTTCCTACTTGTTCGGCTCAATCCCCACTGCATATTTGTTGGTTAAATACAAATATAATAAAGATATCAGAAAAGAAGGAAGCGGAAATGTAGGAACGTTAAATTCTTTTGAAGTAACAAATTCAAAACTAATAGGTGCAATAACTTTATTGGTTGATCTTTTAAAGGGGCTGCTGCCTGTTTTAATTGCACGCTGGTTCGAACCGGGAAATTTTTCCCTTTCGATGACTGCAGTTATTTTCGCAGTACTGGGTCATTGTTTCAACCCGTGGCTAAAATTCAAAGGCGGACGCGGGCTTGCTACTGCAGCGGGCAGCGTAATCTTATTTTCCCCGGCGCTCTTAATTATTTGGGCTCTCCTTTGGTTAATCGCTTACGTATTTAAAAAGAACGTTCACTTCGCAAATATTTCCGCAATAGTTTTAACACTTGCGCTTGCAATAGACTCGGCGAAGTTTTTTAACAAGTTCACGTTCCCTGCATCAGATACACTTCTGAATTTTCAAATCGGCACATCTATTCTTTTAATAATACTTTTAATTCGACACTGGGAACCGCTAAAATCATTGTTCAAAACTAACAAAGAAAAAATAAGGAATAAAGATGCAAAATTTTAAAACCGCTTTCCTTTCGTCGTTGGTAACAATAGTTTTAATGTCAATAGCTTTTGCTTACTTTTATTACACTAACGATATTGCTAAAGCAGCCGAATACCGGAACGAAGCTACAACGCCTAAGATTCAAACAAAAACACAAAATGCTATTCCGGCTTCACAAAAAGATAGAAATAAAGAAATTACTTTTTCGAGGCAGAACATAATAACCGAAACGGTTAAGAAAGTAAGCCCGGCTGTTGTGGGTATTAACGTAACCGAAATCCGCAAATTCCGTACACCCTGGAGCTCCGACCCTTTCTTCAGCCAGTTCTTCGGCGATAGAGTTTTTCAACAGGAAATTAAAAGCCTTGGCTCCGGTGCGGTTATTTCACCGGACGGCTACATTATTACCAACGACCACGTAGCCGGTAACGCTGTTAAAATAATAGTTACAATGACCAATGGAAAAAAGTACGATGCAAAATTAGTCGGCACCGACAAGGTTTCCGATATTTCGCTTCTAAAAATAGACGCACACAATTTGCCTTACATTAAAATGGGTAATTCGGACAATGTGCTTATCGGCGAATGGGCAATTGCTTTGGGTAACCCCTTCGGTCTGTTTGAAATAAACGACAAACCCACAGTAACAGTAGGTGTAATTAGCGCTACGGGAATGAACCTCGGCTCTTCAAATAACCATTTCTACTTGAATATGCTTCAAACCGATGCGGCTATTAATTCCGGTAACAGCGGCGGACCTTTGGTAAATTCGTTAGGTGAGCTAATAGGGATGAACACACTTATTTATTCTAAAACCGGAGGCAGCATTGGCGTTGGGTTCGCAATCCCAATCAATAAAATCAAACGAATAGTTAAAGACTTAAAAGAAAAAGGTTACGTAGATAGAAATTTCTGGACAGGCTTAAGCATTCAAGCTATAGACGAAGGAATAGCCCGATATTACGGGCTTAAAAGCACGCGCGGTGTTATTGTAACCAATGTTATTAAGGATTCCCCTGCTTCAAAAGCAGGAATAAAAATAGGCGACATTATTCTGAAAGTCAACAATTACAGAATAGACGATGAGTCAATGCTAATAGGCGTTCTGCAAGAATACAGAACAAACGATATAATCTCACTTCACATAATAAGAGAAAATAAACCTCTCGTTTTAAAAATGAAATTAGAAAGCAGAAATGATTGAGCGGTACACTCTCCCCGAAATGGGAAAAATTTGGGAAGATGAATTTAAATTTTCCACTTGGCTGAAGATAGAAATCCTTGCCGTCGAAGCACGCGCAAAAGCCGGCGAAGTTCCCAAAGAAGATTTACAAAAAATTAAGGAGAGAGCTTCGTTCGACGTAAAAAGAATTTTAGAAATAGAAAAAGAAACAAAGCACGATGTAATTGCTTTCCTCACAAATGTTGCCGAACACGTTGGTAAAGCTTCACGGCATATACATTACGGAATGACCTCCTCCGATATTTTGGATACTACATTAGCATACCAAATGAAATCAGCCGGGGAAATTCTGCTGCGTCAACTCAGAGAACTTCGTGAAATACTGCGGAGGAGAGCAATTGAAAACAAACACACTCTCTGCATCGGCAGAAGTCACGGAATACACGCCGAGCCGACAACGATGGGGCTAAAATTCACTCTGTGGTTTGAGGAGACGGGACGCAATATTAAAAGACTTCAAGAAGCAATCGAAACAATTTCCGTGGGTCAAATTTCCGGCGCTGTCGGCACGTTCGACCATCTATCCCCAGATGTAGAAAAATACGTTTGCGAAAAGATGGGACTTAAACCGGCACCTGTTTCCACACAAGTAATTCAGCGCGACCGCCACGCACACTTCTTAACAACCCTCGCCATAATCGGTGCAACTCTCGAGAAGATGGCAATAGAAGTAAGACACTTACAACGTACAGAAGTTTTGGAAGCGGAGGAATATTTTTCCAAGGGACAGAAAGGTTCATCCGCAATGCCGCATAAACGTAACCCGATTGTAAGCGAAAGGATTACAGGGCTTTCAAGACTGCTCCGCTCCAATTCAATGGCAGCATTGGAAAATGTAGCCCTCTGGCACGAAAGGGATATTTCACATTCCTCCGTTGAGCGGGTAATTATTCCTGACAGCACAATAATCCTTAATTACATGCTCGACCTGATGATTAAGCTGATGGACAATCTCCTGCTTTACCCGGAAAATATGATTCAAAATTTGAACAAAACAAGAGGACTAATATTTTCGCAAAAAGTCCTTTTAAAATTAGTTGAGAAAGGAGCTTCCCGCGAGGATGCTTACTTAATGGTACAAAAGCCGGCAATGGACGTTTGGCGGGACAAGTCGAAAACTTTACTCGGAGAACTAAAGAACTCGGCGGAAGTCAAACAATATCTTACCGAAAAGGAACTGGAAGAAATTTTCAATTTGGATAACGCACTAAAAAATATCGACGTTATCTTTGCACGTACAATCGAGAAAGAATAACCTCTTTAAAAAAAATGCTGAGGGTAAAAATGATTTTTAAAAAAATACTTATTGCCTCTCTGTTTCTATCGGAGATATTATTTGCTCAGACCTATTTGAAACCCACACAAGATAACGGGGGATGGTTCTTCCTAAATAAAAAAGAAATTTCTTTACCCGTACATAATACACAGCACTTCGAAACTTTCGGTAAATACGTAAACGGTTACAACGCTTTGGTGCTTAAATCCGTTGACGCAGTTCAGCAAAAATTCCCCGACGGCGGCGGTTATTTTATTGGCATTCACGCTAAGCCCGCCGAATCTCCAATCGGTTACGATTTAAAACTTTTCGGCAAATCATTAATAACGCCACCCCGTAAAAGCAGTTACTGCAGCGGCTCCACTTACACGGTCTTCATCGAAACACTTAACAGAATTTTTAACGGTAAAAGAATTCAACTATCCGAAAAAAATTTTGAGGCGATGAGGATGCAAGAACCGAACGGCGGACGGAGGGAAGACTTTGTGAAATTCTGGGGCAATTGGAACGCCGATGGACCGGGCGATGATTACGCCCTCGTGCAATATTCGCAAATGGGAAAAAGAATTAAACCCAACCAAGCAAGACCGGGAGATTTTGTAAATATTTCATGGAAAAAAGGCGGTGGGCATTCCGTAATTTTCCTTGGCTGGTACCGAGATGAAAACGACTCGGGCTACATTTATTTTTGGTCAAGCCAGAGAAGTACTAACGGACTTGGCGATAAACTTTCACCCATTGGCAAAATACAAAGTGTTGTTATTGTAAGGCTGACTAAACCTCAAAATCTTTTTAACTTTGACGTTAATGCCAAAATCAATAAAAAAGTTAAGGGTGATAAAATATCTTTCCCTAAAATAAAAACTAAAACGCCAACACATTAATTCATAATTCATTGCTCGTCATTCGTTTGTTCTTGGTTCGTTGTGCTTCTTTCTCAGTTAATGGTACAAGTTTAAATTTGGTGGCAATATTTTTCTCTATTAGAATGATATTGACACACGCATAATTGAACTGCTTTTGCAGTTCTTCTTTTAAGCGTTGTTCTTTCTGCGGGTTTCGCCCGCAGTTATTGAAATTGAAGCGCTTCGCGCTTCTCCGTACGATATATCTATTTGAATAATTTCAAGTAAAATAAACTGCAAAGCAGTTGAATTCCTAATAACCCCGAATGAAATTCGGGGGAAAAGGATAAAAGAAAAACAAGCAACTGCGTTAGCAGTTGAATTTATTCCTTCTATTTTTAATGAGCCTTTGTGGTTAAATATTTTGTCTTGAAATATTTATTATTTCTTTTTGCCACCGATTTTAAACCTGTAC
>WFQV01000161.1 GCA_015486905.1 Melioribacteraceae bacterium
ACCGAAACTTAACCTTTAAGTTGAAGTTTTTAAATTCAAAAAAATTATTCCAAGGGTAACATTTTTGTTTTAATTTCATCTATTAAAATGAGAAGAATAAAATAAATGTTGAGAGAAAAAGAGAAAGAAATATTATTCATCCGCTATTACGAGCGGCACAAAAAGCCGGTTTACAATTATGCCGTGAAGATGTTGCACGACAGCAATAAAGCCGCAGATGTTACGCAGAACGTTTTTCTTAAGCTCTTTGAAAATCTTCAATTAATCAGAGACGAGAACAAAATTCCCGTTTGGATTTTTGTTACCGCTCGAAATGAAATTTACGGTTACTTCCGTTCCGGCAGGAGAAAAGAAAATTTCTACGACGAAGAAGAAATGGAAAAGCTGAATTTACAAAGCGGAGGTGACACACAATCCGAAGCCGAGTTAAAGGAACTGCGCGGAATAATCTTAAACGAGCTCAACAAAATTTCGGAAGCCAACCGCGAGACTTTCTTGTTAAGGGAATTCGGAGGTTTGAGCTACAAAGAAATTGCCGAAATAACCGGTACGGAGATTAACAATGTTAAAAGCCGTTTGTTCAAAACTCGGAGAAAATTAATTGAAAAAATTTCAAAAATTATTTAACCGGAGGAAACAATGCCGGAAGAAAAATACGAAGAATTAATAGAAGCATTTTTTAACAACGAACTGAGTAAAAGAGAAGAATCGCTTTTGTTCTCTTTGATTGGAACTGACGAAAGCGCAAAAAAAATTTTCAAGCAAAGTGCATTCCTAAAAACAGGAATAAACTCGGCGGTTGAAGAATTCCCGCCCGAACTCGATGAAAAAATCCTGAGCAGTTTTACCACCAAACAAAAGCGGGTACGCAAAGTTTTTAATTCTAACTTCGGGAACGCTCTCGCTTACGGACTTGCGGTTGCAGCCGTTATTGTGGCATTGTTCTTTTACTCTCTTGCAACCGACTACCGTAACGAGCTCAAAACGGTTTCGCAAACGCTTGAGTACCAGAATACAACAATGCAATTGATTATGAACAGCCTCCCGTCCGTTAAGGTAACGGGAAGTCTTCCAAACGAAGTAATTATTAACAAAAAACTCTGAGAGGTAAAAAATGAAAAAGTTAGCAGTTCTGCTTTTGTTGATTGCGCTCGCAGCTTGCAGCAACAACAATGAGCGAAAAAAAATTCTTCCAGATTACGAAACTCTCTACCATTACAGAGAGCTGAAACATCCCACAAATTCACAGGCTCTTTATTCCATAAACAGAATCGCTCCCGAAATTCCCGGAATTATAAACGAGGTCAAACAATATTTAAACAAACACGAAAAAACTTACATCCTTAAAATGCGTCTTTTTATTAACGAAGACGGCAGGCTTAACTATGTCAAGTTCATTGAAGAGCCTCATTTTATGGAAGGTAACACTGACATTGAAGAAGACATCATCGCCATTATTGACAAGCACACATTTCCCAAAACTATACTCAATGGTTCTTTTGCCAAATCCGCCTTCGACTTGAAAATAAAGAACGGCAAAGAATTCGACGAAGACAAGTACGCTGTTTCTGATGAAAAAATGCCGCAGATTGTAGGGGGATTACAGGCTTTGGCAAAGAACATTGTTTATCCCGAGGAAGCAAAAAAACACGGAATTGAAGGACGAGTTTTCATCAAGGCATTCGTTGACGAGAAAGGCAACGTAGTGAAAGCGGAAGTAATAAAAGGCATAGGTTTCGGTTGCGACACGGCAGCGGTAAATGCTGTACTAAGACTTCATTTTATTCCCGGCATTCAGAAAGGCAAACCCATTAAAACACAAGTAGCCATCCCTGTTGCTTTTAAGTTGAAATAAGAACAAGCCTTTAACAAAATTAAGCGGAAGCCGGACGATTCGACTTCCGCTTTTTTTACACGCAGAACAATCTACCGATTAATCCTCTTAAAGGCACATGTTTAAAATTAGTGGCAAAATATTTAATTGATGGAAAAGAATTGTAAAAATCTCGGCAGAAGTTACATATCATTAAATCCAAGCTTTGACTCTGAGAGGAGTTAATCTAACATAGGTTTCTAATTTATTTTCTCGTACTAAAG
>WFQV01000162.1 GCA_015486905.1 Melioribacteraceae bacterium
AAGCAACAACGGTAAATTTAAAATTACTGTCCTTGAAAATTCTGTGAATTAATTCTTCAATTAGCCGGCTGTAATTAACACAAAACTTAAAAGCATTCTTCCTTGAAAGTTTTCCGTTAAATAACTTGTTGCGTTCTTTTTCGAATATTTTTTCTTCTTCTCTCATCTTTTAAAATTAAAAAAGGACGGCATGTTTGCCGCCCTTGTTGAACAATATTAAAGTCTTTCAAAGCGAGCCTGGAAAAAGCGCAAATACTTAGGCTCGTAAACCATTTTCAATCCTTTAATTTTCTTTCTTTCTTCGTAAACCGATGCAATCGATTCAACGGTAACATCGATGTGTGCTTGTGTGTAAACACGCCGCGGTAAAGTCAAACGGACTAGCTCAAGTTTCGGGTAATGGTGGTCACCCGTTTTGGGGTCTCTGCCGGCTGAAACAACTCCGCGCTCCATTGAACGCACGCCCGAATCGATGTAAATTTCAGCGGCAAGGGTCTGCGCCGGAAATTCGTTCTGCGGAATGTGCGGCAAAAACGCTTTGGCGTCTAAGAAAATAGCGTGTCCGCCTACGGGTTGAACGAAAGGCACACCGAATTCCGTTAAACGCCGCCCGGCATATTCTACTTGACCTACACGTGCTTTAATATTATCGTACAAAACCATTTCTTCGATACCACGAGCCATTGCTTCCATGTCGCGCCCGGCAAGTCCGCCGTAAGTATGCAAACCTTCGTAAACCACTACAAGGTTTCTTGCAGCTTCAAAAACTTTCTTACTTCGTGTGGCAATAAAGCCACCGATGTTTACCATTAAGTCCTTTTTAGCACTTACCCAAAGTCCGTCGAAGTAAGAACACATTTCTTTTAATATTGCAGCGATTGTCTTTTTCTTGTAACCCTTCTCACGCTCTTTAATGAAGTAAGCGTTTTCGCAAGCGCGCGTAGCGTCGAACCAAAGTTTTATTCCATGTTTTTTGGTAAGCTCGCGAACCGCCTTCAAATTTGCCATCGAGAAAGGTTGACCGCCCGCCATGTTTACGGGGCCAGCCATGCTTACGTAAGGAATTTTTTTTGCACCGACTTTCTTAATAAGATTTTCCAATTTGTTAAGATCAACATTTCCTTTGAACGGATGCGCATTGGCGGGGTCATGTGCTTCATCGATTATTACATCAACGAACGTTCCGCCTGCAAGTTCCTGGTGCAGTTTTGTAGTGGTGAAGTACATATTACCAGGAATGTAATCGCCGGGTTTAATTAAGATTTTGGAAATCAAATGCTCTGCTGCTCGTCCCTGATGCGTGGGAACGAAGTAAGGCATTCCGTAATATTTTTTTACGTTGTCCCAAAGGTAGTAGAAATTTTTACTGCCTGCGTACGCTTCGTCACCAATCATCATTCCTGCCCATTGGTAATCGCTCATTGCATTTGTCCCGCTGTCGGTAAGCAGGTCGATGTAAACATCTTCCGATTTAAGTAAGAAAGTATTGTAACCGGCTTTCTTCATTGCCTTTTCACGGTACTCCCTTGTAGTCATTCTAATGGGCTCTACAACTTTAATCTTAAAAGGTTCTGCCCAACTTCTTCTAATCACTTTTTTCTTTGCCATTGTTTCTCCTTCATTCTTTTCAGTAATTACACTTTTTTATACTCGACTTCCACAACACTGCTTATGCCGCCGCGAACGTTGAACTTTGCAGTCAGTTTCATGTAGCGGGGTTGACAGACTTCCACCAAATCGTCGAGAATTTTATTTGTAACGCTTTCGTAGTAAATTCCATCGTTGCGAAAAGATTCCAAATAGAGTTTGTAAGATTTCAGCTCGACGCACAATTTGTCCGGGACGTACTCTAATATTAGAGTAGCAAAATCCGGATGCCCCGTCTTTGGACAAAGGGACGTAAACTCCGGTGCGGTGTGAACAATTTTGTAATCTCTATCGGGATATTGATTTTCGAATGTCTCCAGTATTTTGGTTTTCTCGCTCATCTTTTTTCCTCATCGGTTAAATAATTCGGTCTCACTTTGTAGGGTATCGGGTCTTCAATTCCTAATTGCTGAAAAGCACGCAGTCGCAGAGCGCAGCTGTCGCACACTCCGCATGCTTCGTCTTCATTTTGGTAGCACGACCATGTTAAATCCAAAGGTGCATTCAACTCCAAACCCTTTTTAATAATTTCGGCTTTGCTTAAATGAATAATGGGCGTTTCAATTTTAATGGTTGTTTCCGGTTTTGTGCCTAAATTCACTGCCTTTTCAAACGCTTCAAAGAAATCGGGACGGCAGTCCGGGTAACCCGAAGAGTCCTCATAAACAGCGCCGATAAAAATCCTTGTTGCTTTTAAAACCTCAGCCCAACTTACTGCTGCCGAAAGAATATTGGCGTTTCTAAAAGGAACATAGGAGGTTGGAATTTCTTTATTTGTCAAATTCGCTTTTGAAACTTTAACCTTTTCATCCGTTAAAGAACTACCGCCAATTGCCGACAAATGCGTGAAGTCTATTACGAGTCTGCGCTCCACCCCGTAAAAATCCGCAATGTCGTTGAAAGCCTTCAGCTCGCGCCTTTGCGTGCGTTGTCCGTAATTAATGTGCAATGCTGCAACTTCGAATTTTTTTGCTGCAATTGCCGCCGTCACGCAACTGTCCATTCCTCCACTTAAAGCTACAACAGATAGTTCCTTAGACATAATTACCTTTTTAAAAATTAAACTTAAAAATATAAAAATACTGTGTGAATTTGAAACTTTGAAGTCTTCTTAGATTGCAAAATGATTCATGGTACAGGTTTAAACTTAGTGGTAAAAATAAAAAATCAGAAAGAAGAAACTAGAAATAAGAAATAGTTAAACGTCAGACGCGAGAAGAAAGACGTAAGAAGTTTGAGTCTGTTCTAGTACTCGATAATCATCATCTGTTGGATCTTCGTTTAAAGGTTTAGGGTTTAGAAGTTTAGGCTACACCGGATATTTTCCAAGGTTGTTGAGAGCTGATTACTTAAGACTTAAGACTCGTCACTTAAGACTTACTACTCGTCAATCGTATTTCTATCGTTTTTCGTTTAGAAGTTTAGTTCGCCTTTGGCGGTTTAGAAGTTTAGAAGCACTTAGAGAGAACAGAAAATTTTTAATTTTTAATTTCTAATTTTTAATTGAACAATCCGTGTCATCCGTGTTCTATCCAATATGCGTCATATCACTCGTTAATCGCAAGACGCAAGAGGCAAGACGTAAGAAGTTTGAGCCCTTTCGAGTACTCATCAA
>WFQV01000163.1 GCA_015486905.1 Melioribacteraceae bacterium
GTGCAAACCTGCCCGCTGGCAGGCGGGTCTGTGGATTTTCTTTCCTTTAACCACCAGCCTTCATTTCATTTCGGCGTGGCAGGCAGATAACACAGATTATCACGGATTATTTCATTCTTAATTCTTAATTGCGGCTTGCCGCGATATGAATCATTGTTCATTTAATTTTTAACAACTTTGTAAATTAAATTGTTGCGAAGTTGGACAGCTAACGTCATTTAACAGCATCAAGTAGCACAGTTTGTTAGTCAGGTACAAGTTTAAATCCGGTTGCAAAAAACAATTACAAAAATTTTAGCAAATTTTTTACAGCCTTGATTTTTTCCCTGACTACCGGTAGGCAGGGCAGGCAGGCGGCAGGCAGGGTTCGCAATGTTTTCAAAGATTTCTCACCCCGATAAATCGTGGTTCGAAATGACAGGCTTACTTTTTAGACAGCCCCGATGTACGACGAAAAACTCGTATTCCCAAACCAGTTTACTGGTTTTTTCACACCTTGAAAAAACAAGCTACCCCAAAACCTATAAACAGGTTACGTATTGTCTCTTTTCGCCCTACATCCAATGGCTGAAGCTGTTGGTTGCTGAAATAATTCTATCGGGGCGATGCCACGGTATTATCAAAGTGACAATTATCACTATAAGTTAAATGATTAAATATTAACTTTGTAAAAAAAATTTGGAGGATAAAAATGAAAAAGTTAATATTAATAATAATGTCCTTAGTTTCCGTTGAGCTTTTTGCTCAGCACGTCCCGATTGCCGAACCGGTTAACGGCGGTTACATCGAGGAGGTGGATGCGATTCCAATTACATCCGATACTACAAGAGTTTTCATTGCCACACGTGCCGCAAATGCACTCTTTTATACGGATGTTTGCGACTCCTCCGGTACCCCCGTTTTTTCTTCTTATCATGTTGTCCCGGATTACAATGTGTCTGCTAATACGAATTATATTCACTATCTTGCTGTTGACGAAAGTTCGCATTACGCTTTTACGGCTTTTGAATTCAGAGCTTTGTGGGCAACAGATATTACTGCCGGCAGCGCATATTGTGTTGATAGAGAACCTGTGGACGCAGTGGAAGCATATTACGGACATTTGTTTTATTTGAAAAAAGTCGGAGCAGACGAGATAATGTATTTCGCTCCTATTTCTTCCTCCGGAACGGTTGGCACAATTGATTTTACTACCTTACAACTTCACCCAACTTGGGCACCGAGATTTAAAATAAGAGTAATGGTACATCCGATTAATAAGCATGTTTATGTGTTTATTCCCGGCGATCCGCCTTTTATTTACAAGTCTTCCGATACATACGATTCATTTACGCCGCACACAACTTTCAGTTTAATCTCAACAACCGACCTAACATCTTCCGGGCACGATTTTGTTGCAATGGGAATAGCGCCCGACGGTAGAATATTTGCCGCTTCTTATGAGGGGAACACGGATTCGTACAATGCTTGGATGGCGTACACGGATTTTGATGGTGACCCGTGGACAATTTCTTCCGTTTCTCAAGACATGGGTCGTGGTGATTTTTCAATCGTTGGCACTCCCTCAAGCTATTATGTTTATTACAGTCGAGTAGCGAGCTACGACAAAGGCACTACTTGGCAATGGGCAAGCGACAAAGCGGATGGCGATATCGCCGGCGACCCGAATAACCCGGCTTATGCTTACACAAGAACCGATTGGGGAATGGGAATTTACAGTTATGCGACCAATTCCACTACGGAAACAAATGATGGCATTCAAGCGGTACAAGTAAAAGCATTGGGAATGAACAAAGGAAAATCAAAAGCTTACGTGGCTTCGAAGGCCGGTGTTTGGTACGTTAACAATTACAATACTGCTTCACCGATTTGGAGTTCTCCTATTTGGCCTGATGGGGATAGTTACCCTTACACATCAGCTATTTGCGACACAAGCGGTGATAGAGCTTATGTGGGTAACACCGGCGGAAAACTTTACAGATACGACGCTTCAAGCGGTCCGGCGGATAACCCCTCGAATTGGACATTGATTTTTGATGCGGAAGGAGGTTCACCTTTTCCACATTGGACTTGGACATACGGTACTAGGATTTCATCAATTGCGATTGACCATTCTTCGGCAACCGAAAGAATTTTTATAGGGCTTTACGACGAGGAGGATTGGGACGAACACACGGAACATTACGGCGCTGTTTTTGTGGGAGAAAACAGCGGCGGTAGTTGGAGTTGGTACCAAATTACAAGCTCCGTAATACCCGACGGCATTGACGTTAACGATTTAACGGCAGTAACGGAACACGGACATACGGTGCTTTACGTTGGCGTTGATAGGAACACAAGTTATTCTCCGACCGTGAACGGAGTTTACAGAATGGATGAAACTTCGCCTGGCAGTTGGACGGTAACTCAAGATTTGTATTTGGCAGGGTATTACCCAATCAGTGCAACAATAGTTGATATTGCAAAATCACCACAGGACACCCTGTACGCCTGCGGTACGGACGGTGGTGTTTACAATCCTACAATTTATAAAAAAGCCATTGGTGACACTTGTTGGACTGTAGTTCCGAGCACCGGTTTTGGTGCTACGGGAAACATTGCTCGTTCGATTACATTCGATAATTCGGGCGATATTTACGTTGCAGTAAACAATTACATTTTCGAGCATACACCTTCCGCCTCGTCTTGGACGGTTTATTACAGATACCCAACGGGCACCGAGATTAACTTTATTTATTACGATGATTTGCTTGTCGGTACCGGAACGGGGCTTTACGTACATCATACGGAACCATCGGCTGTTAAAGAAATAAAAAATAATCTGCCGAATAATTTTACCCTTTATCAAAACTATCCCAATCCGTTTAATCCAACAACCACAATAAAATATTCAGTCCCCTCTGTCATTGCGAGCGGAGCTAAGCAATCTTTCGGATTATTAGTCCGGCTTAAAGTATACGACATTCTTGGTCGTGAAGTGGCTGAGCTTGTAAATAAATATCAAACAGCAGGCAATTACAAAGTTAATTTTAACGCGGTAAATTTTACGAGTGGAATTTACTTTTACCGCTTGCGTGTAGGCAATTTTGTTCAAACTAAAAAAATGATTCTAATTAAATAGTTTTCACTTTAGTATCTCTACTTTAAAAGGCCGTGCTTTGACACACGGCTTTTTTATTATTGAATAACAAGTATTGATTAACTAATAATGGTACAGGTTTAAAA
>WFQV01000164.1 GCA_015486905.1 Melioribacteraceae bacterium
CCATTAATTTTTATGCTGATAATATTTGTTTCTTGATTAACAAAGTGTTCAATTTCTCTTTTTATTGTTTGTTCAAAAGCTATTAAAATTTCTTCAAGTTTTGCAAACAAATCGTTTTTCTTACCGTAATTTTTAAACCAGCGATAAAACTTTACTCTTAACGTTTTATCAATTTCAGTTATCATTGAAGTTGGAGTTAAATCAGGTCCATTACCAGAAGTTCCTTTTCTGTACAAATACAACTTTAACTTTTTTAAATCAAATTCTTCCAATTCAATTCCGTCGTAAAAATAATGGTTGTCTTCTTTCCCTATTTTAATAAACAAAATGTTTTTCGTTTGTTTGCTGGCGGGATTATCAACCAGAATTTCAAGCGGATTGTCAACGCTTCTCCCGCTTTTCTTTAACGAGTATTCTCCAATTTCTCTAATCGCTTCAATCATTCCTCACCCGGCTTTGTTGTTGTAGTTTGTATTTTAAATGGGATATAAACTTTGGTAGGGATTAATTCCGTCCCCTTATTTACTTTAGGAGTGTGTTCCCTGTTTTTCAAATGTTCCCTCTGAAAATTTGACTGCAAATTAAGAATATTATATTTTAAAATCAAATTAAAAAATAATTACGAACAAAAATCGTTAAAGGTTTGAACTTGTAGGTACAAGTTAAAATTTAGTGGCAAAAAATCGCGCCAAAACTTTTTTGTTGTTTTCATTCGTCACACGGGGGTGTCTAAAAAGTAAGCCTGTCATTTCGGGGGGCTGTCCAAAAAGTAATTTTTTAAGCCAAGTAGAAATGCTAAAACCCTTTATTTTTAGCCAAATATTACAGACATGCTTACCGGCAGGCAGGTTAAGAATTATAATTCTGACTTAAAGATTAAAGAATATTAAAAACTTTCGCTAATTTTTTCAAATGGTAATGCATGAATATTTTTCTTTAATTTCTTGAAAAAAACAATAATTTAAGCTGTAATACTATACAGAAGTAAAATAATTTTAACTTTGTAAATTTAATTTTAGTGCGAATTGATTGACGGTTAATTTGCCTAATGCAGTCTTGATAAATTTAAGCTAAAATCAGATAATCATTTCGAAATAATGGAGAAAACATTTCCGTTAATACCCTGACCAAGATTCTGAAGTTTGTTACCATCCCATTTACAAATGCCGGAGAACAGATTACCATTAACCGTATGAAACGTTCCACCGATATACAAGGACTTGTACTTTGAATAGACTACGCAAGGTATGCCGTCAAATGAAAATAAATTAAAATTCCAAGACTCTCCATTCCAAACGGCATAATAAGGTGCCGTGTTGTTTTCGTGAGTATCACTTTCGCCTGCCACGTGCAGTTCGTTTTTATATCCGATTGCAGTGCATGTCCTGTTTGAAATATTTTTTGTGCCAACCGGCTGCCAAATCTTACCGTTCCATTTTGCAATGTTAGATACCTTTACATCACCACATCTGGCAAAGTTACCCGAGGCATATAATTCGTTATTAAAAACCGTAAGTGCCATTACCCAAGAACCTCCGCTAATGCTCAACTGCATTCCGCTTCCAACGGAGTCCCATTTTACGCCATCCCATTGTGCTATATTGTCCGCATTAACATTACCATACCGATTTTTTGTAAACCAACCGCCTGCAATAAGTTTGTCATTATAAATGCAAAGCGCATAAACTTCATCGGAAAAACCTTTGCCGACTGTTAACCAATTGTTGCCATCCCATCTTGCAATATTATCAGTATGTATTCCTCCGGAACTTGAAAACCAGCCGGCAACATAAAGCATATTTTTGTAAACCACCATACTGTTAACTTTCCCGTTAATGCCTCCACCTACATCCGACCATTTTTTTCCATCCCATTTGGCAATATTTTTTAAAGGTGTACCCCCAATCGAATCCATCACTCCGCCAATAAATAATTCACCCTTGTAAAAAGACATACAACCCACCCCTGCATTATTCTCCTTTATTCCTTTGCCAAGGGCACTCCAATTTTTACCATCCCATTTTGCAATGTCTCTTGCATTTTCATTATCAATAATTGTAAAATCACCGCCGACGTATATTGTATCTTTTGTTTCATTTATTTTATTATTTTCTACCGGCGATGTAGGGTTACACCCGTACACAAGAAGTAACATTAAAAACAATAATTTTACAACGTTCATAATATTCCCCTTTATCGTAAAATTTTTTTACTTTTCGCTCACCCGCCTGCCTGAGAAGATTTCGTTCCACGCAACAAGGTCGGATTAAAAATCTACCGCTACACACTCCGCTGAAGTACAGACTTTTTTTGTCCGGAGATAGACGGAAAGTTTTCAAAAAAATTAATCTTACTGCCATTTGCTAAATTACAAATTTTAATGAATAATGCAAATCTTAAAAACGCGGATAATAACACTGGTTTAGCGCCAAATATTTAGGGGAACGAAGGAAGAAGGACGTGCCGTTTCAGCGATTAAGTAGCGAAGTAAAGAACAACGCTTAAAAGAAAAACTGCGAAAGCAGTTCAATTATGTGTGTGTTAATACCATTGTAAAAGAGAAAAATATTGCCACAAAATTTAAACTTGTACCAACTGTTATCCCGTGCGCAAATTCTACCTCCTCAACTAAACAATTTCAACATTCATTCGATAGTAAAAGAAAAAAGTGATTTTGAAATGCAAGCTTTAATATTAAGTACAACTTTACTATCTAATTTAGTTTTAACTGCAAAAAGTTCTTTAACGGAGACTTGGTGTAAAAGTCGTAGAAAAATGAGTGAACAAGGAATTGACTTTAACTTCGTTTACACCGGTGGGATTTACAACGTTGTGGATTGCGATTTTACCAATAAGTCAACCTACCCCCATAATTTCGATTTG